>CAIPPE010000100.1 GCA_903866825.1 uncultured Methylococcaceae bacterium | reverse complement strand
TAATAATTAGCTCTATAATAACCATTAATCGAATTGAATTAATTATTAAACATTAAATTGCTAGCTATTAAAATTTATCTTATTATAATATTATAAATAGTTAATAAGTAATCTGTCAATGGCCAAAAAAAGTGTACCAGTTTCGGCCATCAAAAGTGAGCCACTTTCTCAGGTTTAACTTAATACTTTATATGCTAAATAATGCTTACCCTCCTATGTTATTTACTTCATAAACACCGCGTTACGCAGTAACGACAATTGATCCTTTTATAAACGTCTTTACAGTGTGTCTATTACGATTTCTGATAGATCTAAATCTTTTACATGATCTATTGCCCTATCTTCTTGTTAACCATACCGACATTTTAAAACCCACCGTTACGCAGTAACACTTAATCAATTTCGATTTGTCTATGAGGTTTCCCGATTAATCTAATTACATTGTAAGGTCGGTTCTAATAGTGATCTTTGCGCTTGTTACGCAGTAACAACTTGCTTGAGCAAAATCAAGCGCTAATACTGCCAAAAAACATAAACTATCATTTTATAAATCATTTGTTTATGCTATAACTTCTTATCCTTCTTCTAAAATATTTTCATCATAAAAGGTTTTACATTCGCCATAATGCTCGGGTTTCTTTAGCTGTAGATTTAAATCGTAATACTTATCCTGCTCTTCGCCATTTGCTAGTTGACTTAAAAAATCCCATTCAGCTTTGTTAATGATATGTATAAGTACCTGTTTCTGCGTTACGCCGTAACAGTGCGCCATACGTTCAAGTGCTTTTTTTGCGGGTAAATCAATGACCATATTCAAACGTTGTCCTTGACCTTCTATATCTTTAAAGTGCCGCTCTCGATAAGCGGCTTGTCTTTGTGCATTGCTCTTTGTCATGATTGATCTCTGTATTTGCTCCAAAGTCATAATTGACGGTTATTTTGTGATCTCATTAGGTGGTATGAAAATGACCGATTTATAAGAAGGTATCACCCTTTTATGGCGACTTATTCGTTACTGCGTAACAATGCCAATGCCTGAATATTTCCTGCATTATTGTGTTACCCAGTAACGCTTTACCAGCCACTTAAAATGTGTCACCTTCTCCCATTCAATTATTTAACTTGGCTTTGAGTCGATAACTCTCACCACCCAAGATAAAAATATGTGAGTGATGAATAATTCGGTCAACAATGGGCACAGCGACATTGCCATCACTAAAAAATTCTCCCCACTGAGTAAACTCTTTATTAGTGGTCAAAATGATTGATCGATACTCGTATAACACATTGATTAATTGAAATAAGTTGTGCATCCATTGTTTATTCATTGGAAGATAACCCAATTCATCAATAATCAATACATCGAACTTAGCCAGTTGATTGATCTTCTTTTTTAATTCGCCTTTTATTTCAGCTAACTCAAGCGTTTCCATCAAGCTCAAGGCGGTGTTAAAGCTGACTTTGTAACCTGCATCAATCGCTTTTAAGCCAAGACCAATGGCTAAATGGGTTTTGCCTACACCCGGTGGCCCAATAAAAACAACATTGTTTCTATTGTCGATAAACCCAAAGTCCAATAAACTATTGATTTCGCGCTTGCTAAGGGTGGTCTGAAAACGGTAATCAAATTCATCAAGACTTTTCAGTAACGGAAAGCAAGCACGTCTTTTATTTTGATCAATACGTTTACTGTTACGCTGTTTTTGCTCATGATCTACCAGTGTTTCCGCAAAGTTGAGATAGGAACTTTCATGGGCTTCCGCCTGACTTAAGAGTTGTTCAAGTTGTTCAGCAACACCGCTTAAGCACAAACTACGGTATTTGTGGGCAACGCTATTAATGGATGACATGGTTGGCTCCTTGTCCATTCAATCGGTCATTGAGTGCGCCATAACAGGCCAATGCTGGTAATGAATTGGCGGATTGATAAGAACTATCCGCTTTATTATCCAAGCGTTCTGGATGTTGCTGATAGATTTCAAGACGCTCTTTTAACCCCGTTACTGTTAATCTTGGTAAATCAATGAGTTTTATCAACCAGACTTCGGGTATAACCCCATTTGCTTTGATATGCTGTGTAAGCACTTGCTTTGCACCGTAGAGCTGATCTTTATAAATCTTAGGTGAAGTGGCTTTTAACAAGGCGCATAAGCTCTGCGTCAAGGGTAGGTTCACCAAAAGTTGATGTAAGTCGTCTTCCAGTTTCTGGACGTGCAAGCTCATATCACGGTAATGATGATTGTTTTTGATGATCTGGCCTTTTTCGAGGCTAATCACATGCTCAGCCAGTATTTCCCTATTACTCAAATCGCTAATCAATAGTCGCCCTTCTTGCTCCCGGACACTGACTCTGGCACATTGATAAGCCATTGGCACTGAGTATTTATTGGACTGCCAAGAAATTAAGCCTGTTTTGTCCGCTTTACGGATAATCATACTGGCAGGGTCGTTATCCGTATACGCGGGGGTTAGGTAAGGCTGCATCTTAATCCTTTCGTCATGCTCATAATGTTCACGGGGTTGTCGTTTGGTGGTTCCGTGTATTCGCTGGTTAGCGGTATTGTCCAGCCATTCGATCAAGTACTTTTCTAAATCCTGTAGGTTAGCAAATGTCTCGCCATAGAGACCGTTGTGTTTGACGTATTTAACGCCTGCTTCGACTTTGCCTTTGCTTTCGGGATCATAGCCTTCACATACACGTATATAAAAACCTGCCGTCGTGGCGTATTGAAAAAAACATTGATTTAATTGCAATTCTCGAAAAACTTCACTAATCACAACCAGTTTGGTTTGGTCGTAAACGCATTCCTTTGGCATGCCGCCAAAATATCTAAATGCTGAATCATGTTGATGGATTAGGGTTTTAGTATCAATCGCTTTTGTGGTTGCGGACACATGCATCAAGCGTGAATAGGATAGAACAAAAACCATTATATACACCGTCGTTTCGACACCTCCTATCATTACGCCTCGTAGTTCTCCGCCATCTACCTGACATTGCTCACCAGGTATCATATCCAGTACAGGCTCATAATAACGGGGCTGTTTAAAACTAATTTCCTGCTTTAAGGCTTGAATATAGCGGCGTACCGAACGGTCAGAAACAATGAGGTCGTCCACTTTGGCTTTCAGTTTACGCATGATCTTGACGGCTGATAGACCAGGGTAAGTTTGCAGTAATTGGATAATATAAACACGATAATCATCCAGTCGTTTAGCCCTATCTGTTTCTGATTTTGTTTTTGTAATCTCTGCTTCTGTCATTTTTAAGTATTTGCTGACAGTATGCCGAGAAATACCCAATTCTTTAGCTATCTTGCGCTCTGATAACCCGGTTCCATTTTTGTACAATGCTTTAATTTGATGAATCACTAGCCACTCCTTCATGTTATCCCCTACTTAAAATTCAGGGGCTATTACAGATTATTTTTTAAAAATAAGTCTGAAAAAGTGGCTCACTTTTGTTGGCCGATTTTGGCTCAGTTTAACTGGCCATTAACAGCAAACCAAGACGAATTAATAGAGGAATGGAAAAAATGGCATCAATGAAACGCCCCCGCTTATCAG
>CAIPPE010000099.1 GCA_903866825.1 uncultured Methylococcaceae bacterium | reverse complement strand
CTTGTTTGGCAGGGATTTCCCTGATCTGTTTTCATGGTTGGCTGATGAAATGGGCGCACTTCCGCTGCCAAGAAAAGGCAGAGAACACGCTATTCGTAACCCATTGTTTTTGAAAACTGTCCCGGCTTAAATTGGAAGCCCCCTGCCGTTTCACAAACTCCTCTTACTACCGTTTTTGCCGTACTGGCAACTAACCTAACACCTCCATTAATAATTTGAGCTACCTGATGACCACCTGCCACACCAATAACGCGTCCAACTTTAGCACCTAGCACTGCTCCAGCTGGACTAAACACCCCGCCAATTGCGGCACCTATTGAAGCCCCGACATTACCGGCGACTGTTTTACATGTGGTATCAACAACAGCTATAACTCTCGCAGCGGTTTTATCAATCAAATAATCAAGCGCTTCTATCGGTTCAAGTTTATTTTGTCCGACTTTATAAGCGACTTTTGCCGTTGTTAAACCTGCATCAATGGTTGCGGCAATTTGCGTTGTCGAACCATCCTTAAGCTCATCGGATAATAAATTTTTCTTTTTGGCAATCTCAACCGCAGCCGCAACAACTTTTTTTACATCCCTGTCGGTCTTTGTGTCTAATGGAGAATCAAAATATCGTTGCACAACTGCACTCTGATGATGGTTATCAACACTAATATTTTCCAAAGCAATAGCACTAAGCAGGGTATTGAGCTTAAGCTCTTCTTTTAAGTTATTAGCAATTGAGGTTTTATTAATGTCAGTAAAACTATGTGATGCCAAATTGGCTATCACATTTATATTCGTTTCGCCATTACTTAATTGTTTAAAAAGCTCAACATTTCCAGTATTCATAGCTAACTTTACCGTTTCTATAATGCTATCTTGTTCAGCTTGTGGCAAAGTTTGTATTGTTTTATTTAAGTTATCACGCAACCAAATATTTAAGGACAACCCTTTTTCTTTGTAAGTTTGAATATCTCGATATGCCAAACTGATAGCATCAATAGTGGTTGAAATTTGCAATACTGTTTGCTTTATTTCATCTTCTGTAGCGTAGACATTAGAGTCCTTTAGAATTTGATACAGAAAATCATCAATGCTTACATCAATGCTGATCTGATGCTCCGAATATTTTTCTAAGGCTTGATAAATAATATCAATACCTTGCTGAGGAAAAATTTTATCAACTTGTTCTATTTTCATATCGTTATTTTCATTTAGTTATAAAAGGCTCTAAAAGGACTCTTTATCGCATATTATTTTTAGTATTAACTTGGCTAATGAAGCAGTTATTTAAACAACTTGTTTAGTAAGCCTAACCCTAGTTCAATAACACCCTTAATATCTTCTCTGTTTAAAGGTCTAGCACCGCAGGTTGGGCAACAATCATAATACTCCCCCGGAAACAACACATCACTCTTAGCGAAAACAGATTTCTTCCATCCACAGGAAGTGCATGAATAAGTAAACGGCTTCGGTTTAACGCACATAATACTGTCCTTTCATTAAGCTTGTTTAAGTAGGGTGCAAAGTGATCTTTTTAACCGTGACTAGCATAAACCAATTACTAGACGTATTATGTCCAACCAGTAATTAATTTACACGCTTTTATTCATTCTTTTATTTGAATCATCGAGGACAGTGCTATGGCTGATGCAATTCTACGGCAATGGAAAATCTTACTCACCATTCCACGCTATCCTCGTGGCATTAAGATTCAACAAATCATTGCTCAACTCAACAGGCAACAAATTGAATTGCCCACTTACCGGACGATTCAGCGAGACCTGGATGCCTTGGCCAGTGTATTTCCTCAGTTGCTCAATGAAAAACGGGAAGGGGCTTCCTATTGGTATCTGGATACAAAAGACGCTGTTCTGGAAATTCCTGATATGGAATCAGCCACGGCATTGGTTTTTTATTTAGCACAACAACACTTAAAGAATCAACTACCACCCAACGCCCTGCAGCCCTTACAGGCTTATTTCAATACGGCGACAGGCCTCTTAGATCGGCATCATACGCTTTATTCAAATTGGCGCAATAAGATTAGGGTATTGCCACAAACGCAAGCCTTGATCCCTTCTGATATTGATGCTCAGGTCTTAATCACCATCTATACGGCACTGTTAGAAAACCGGCGTTTTAATGGCAAATACTTTGCTCGCAATGACGACCAGTATAAAGATTTTCTGGTTAATCCCTTGGCTTTAGTCTTTCGTGGCACGGTGACTTATTTAGTGTGTACCTTACGCGATTACACGGATATTCGTTTATTAGGCTTGCATCGATTTGTAGACGCGGAGTTAACTGATGTGCCACGCTGGGTGCCAGCTGATTTTAATTTAGATCAGTATATCGAGACAGGGCATGTAGACTTTTTAATTGGAGACAGCTTCGAATTGGAGTTGCTGATTGAAGAGAGTGTGGCTATTCATCTACGCGAATCAAAACTGACTCATGACCAACAACTCATTCTCTTGGAGAGTGGTCAAAGCCTTTTTAAAGCCACTGTTTGTGACACCGGACAATTGCGCTGGTGGTTATTAGGTTTTGCTGATCAAATCGAAGTACTAAAACCTGAAAAACTGCGAGAGGAATTCAAGCAAAAAGCCGCCCGAATGGCAAAAAGGTATCAAGACTAGCCGGTTCAATAAGTCATGGTATCCTCGGTACGTGCAGAAAAACCAAAAGGGTAGCCTATTTTTCTTTTAGGATAGTCTATTCCGGTTAATGTACTTATGTCAGGCATTAATCAATGATCAATAATGGTTTTTGCTTATCCTAAAAGCATTTATTAATATCCTATTCTCCCTTTCGGATATCCTATTTCCCTTTTTGTATTTTCGATTCTCCTTTTAGGACAGCCTATTTTGCTTATTCAACGTACTTGATGGCTTTCTTGATAGCCTATTATAAGAATTGAATATTCAATAAGGCGTATCGGTTATCCTTTTGGCAGTTTTGTATTTATAATTTTCTTTATAGGAGACACCACAGGCTCAATAGGATAAGCAGTTGGTGAAATAGGATACGTGATTAGCACTTTAGGATGCCTCATAAGCCCAATAGGATAAGTAACAGGTCTGATACGAAGTATCACGGGTATTTTTTGATACTGTGTTGCCATGTTATTAACTAGCTTGGGTCAATTAGGAAATGCCCACTGCTATTTATCTCCACTTTTCGGAAAAATACATAAACTAATGATCCAAAAACAATCATTAAATAGTCAATCCT
>CAIPPE010000098.1 GCA_903866825.1 uncultured Methylococcaceae bacterium | reverse complement strand
TTGAAGACCATGTTAATACTGAAGTTGTACCCATGGCTATTGAATTGGGGCTGGCGCTAAAAGTCAGCGTTGGTCCAGGAGTAGTCGTTGCAATCGATAGCGTTGTTTGAAAAAAGACTATAGTCAGTAACAACAGCTTTAATGTATTTTGAGTTTTCATGGCCGAAATTTCTCAGTAGCAGATTCAAGCAGGATACTCCTAATATAATATTCACAATAGAAGAGATAAAATCCCATGGGAGCCAGAGTAAACTTACTTACACTAAGCGATGTAGAAACAGTTCGTGATCGATTCTTACTTTATGGTAATGAAATTTCATAGGCTTAGCAACAAACAATCACTAACATGATTAGTTGCTAACCAAGACGCAACCCATCAAGAATAATTGCACATTTTCTAATTAAGCAATAAAATTCAAATGCATTTTTAAACCTGCTTCGCTTCAACTGACTGATGATGCTGCGTTCAAGACGTTGCCTTATCTATGTAACATCTGTTTTTAGCAGCCCCTTTATCTTTGATAAATATCAAAATAACAAAGAATTTCGTTATTCGTAAACACGTTAAGTATTATAATAATGTAACCTTCTTGTATCAGTAACGAGCAAAGCAATGTACGACAAATTAAAATTCTTACCTACTCTATTATTCGTTACCTTGGCTGCCTGTTCGACTCAAGAAGTCAAACAAACAGAAGCGGCGCCATCTGTAGCCACTGAAAAAAGTAAATCTGTCGCACAAAGAACCGAAGCTCAGCAAGTTGATGGGCTCACACCGCCGATGACTCTCATGAAAGGGGACAAAAAGCTACAGCTGGTTAAAATCATGGATGGCGGCATTTGTAAAAATGCTTATCAAGGGGCTAAAGGCGCCTTCCTTCTTTATGCTGACACCAGTGATATTGAACGTATCAAACGGGAAAAAGGCACGGCTATCTTCCGTTCATTTGAATCTAAAATACAAGACCTATCGGGAAATGTACTTCAAGCAGCGATTGATGAGACCAATCTGGCTGAAGATCCTTTCTCACTGGGTGAAGATGAAGCCCAACAAAAGCTGGCCTCTAAACTCGTTACCAACTTCCGTAATGCCGCCACCCCCGTAGTAAGTCAATTCCAAAAAGAAACGTCACTGACTATCGATATCACAGCCTTTCAGCCTTCGCTTATCTTTTATCAAAAAGGCTGTGATGAATCCCGGCTTGAGCAAGAAGACCCTAACCCAAAAAGTTAACAGATTGGGTTAATTATCACGTAGACGAACTGCCAACACGTCACATTTTGCATAATGCAAAATACTGTTGGCAGTGGACCCCAACAACAGGGCTAAACCATGTCGCCCATGTGAACCGACCACAATGAGATCAATCTTCTCCTGTTCGGCAATATGAATAATTTCCTGCTTGGGAATCCCCCAAAGCAGCCAGCGATTAGCAAAATCAACAACAAGTTGATCACCCAAACGCATCAACTTGGTTTTCTCTGCTTCCAGTAATTTATCCTGTGAATCCTCATCCAGAGGAATGACTGTTCCATAATTGGTATCAGGCATTGGAATATTATCCAGCACATGCACAATACTCAATTTAGCCTGATATTTATCCGCTAACGATCTGGCCTTTTCTGCAACATAGTGAGCCTGCTCAGAAAAGTCAGCTGCCAGTAAAATATGTTGATAGTCTGTCATTGCTTTTTTACCTTATGTATTAAAAGTTGGATGGGGGTTAACGCTGCACTGATAAAAAGTATAACCGTTCAGTGTGATAAAATGTAACTCTGAATTTATTGAGCCACCCTCTATGCAACCAGCCTTTATACATTTAAAAGTTCATACCGAATTCTCTTTGGTCGACGGTATCGTTAAAATAAAGCCGCTGGTCAAGCGTCTTACAGAACTCAATATGCCCGCCATTGCGGTTACCGACCACGTCAATCTTTTTTCTTTGGTTAAGTTTTATAAAGCGGCTCAAGGTGTTGGTATTAAACCCATTGCTGGCGCAGATGTTTTAATTGTTAACCCTGAAGACCTTGCGACACCCTGCCGATTAACGTTACTGGTTAATAATCATACCGGTTATATTACCCTGACAGAATTAATTTCAAAAGCCTATCAGGAAGGTCAGTATCAGGGTGTACCGATGCTTAAACAGGAATGGATAGAAGCCAATCATGCTGGATTAATTGCCTTATCCGGCGCTATGCAGGGGGATATAGGTAAAGCCTTATTAGCAGAAAACCTTGAAGAAGCGAAACGCTTGGCTGAACAGTGGGGCAATCTATTTAAGAACAGCTTTTACCTCGAATTACAACGCGTTGGTCGTCCCGATGAAGAACGCTATATTGCACACGCCATTGATCTCGCGCTCGCTACCCACCTACCCGTAGTCGCCACTAACGACGTTCGCTTTATTCATCAAAAAGATTTTGCTGCTCATGAAGTGCGTGTCTGTATTAATCAAGGGCGAGTCCTCGATGATTCACGAAGACCCAAAGATTACACTGACCAACAGTATTTACGCAGCACAGAAGAAATGCTGACCTTATTTGCTGATATTCCTGAAGCCCTGGAAAATACAGTACACATCGCCCAACGCTGTAATTTAAAACTCACCCTAGGCAAAAACTTCCTGCCTGACTTTCCGGTGCCTGCGGGTATGACCTTAGGCGAGTTGATGGCAAGTGAGTCCCTAAAAGGTCTGGAAGATCGATTATTACATTATCCTGCGGTCGGCAAAGGCACGGATGAAGAGAACCGCCAGGTTTACTATGATCGCTTAGAAACAGAACTTAAAGTGATCACTGAAATGGACTTCCCCGGTTACTTCATGATCGTTGCGGACTTTATTCAGTGGGCCAAAAACGAACTCATTCCCGTCGGCCCTGGTCGGGGTTCAGGTGCGGGCTCTTTAGTCGCTTACGCCCTTAAAATTACGGACTTGGACCCCATCGAATTTGATTTACTGTTCGAACGGTTCTTAAACCCCGAACGGGTCTCGATGCCCGACTTTGATATCGACTTCTGTATGGACAGGCGTGACGAAGTGATTGATTATGTCGCGCGCCACTACGGTCGTGACCATGTAGCTCAAATTATCACTTATGGTTCAATGGCCGCTAAAGCGGTTATTCGTGATGTTGGGCGCGTGCTAGGGTTTGCCTATGGTTTTGTCGATCGATTGGCGAAACTGATTCCGTTTGAAATTGGCATGACCCTAAACAAGGCGTTGCAGGACAGCCCCGATCTTAAACACTTGTATGATACCGAAGAAGAGGTAAAAAGCCTCATTGATATGGCCTTAACGCTTGAAGGCACCGTCAGAAATGCCGGCAAACATGCCGGTGGCGTGGTGATATCTCCTACGAAATTGACCGACTTTACTCCGCTCTATTGTGAGCAAGGTGGCGGCAATCTGGTCACCCAGTTTGATAAAGATGACGTTGAAGCCGTAGGACTGGTTAAGTTCGACTTCTTGGGCTTGCGTACGCTGACCATTATTGATTGGGCTTTACAAGCGATTAACCATAAGAAACAACAACGCGGCGAAGCGCTTATCGATATTACAACTATTCCTAGAGATGACCTACCCTCTTATCAGTTGTTAAAAAACGGCCAGACGACGGCGGTCTTTCAGCTTGAATCTAGAGGCATGAAAGAGCTGATTAAGAAACTTAAGCCAGACTGTTTTGACGATATTATTGCGTTAGTAGCGCTGTTCCGACCCGGCCCATTGGAATCAGGGATGGTCGATGATTACATCAATGTAAAGCACGGGGCAAAAGCGGAATATGCACACTCCTTGCTGGAACCCATCCTTAAACCCACTAATGGCGTTATCTTATATCAAGAACAAGTCATGCAAATCGCTCGAGAACTTGCCCACTACACGTTGGGTGGGGCTGATATGCTGCGACGGGCTATGGGGAAGAAAAAAGCCGAGGAAATGGCTAAAGAACGAGCAAAATTTACCACGGGAGCCGTTGCCAACCAGATCGAGGAATCTATAGCCACGTATGTTTTCGACTTAATGGAAAAATTTGCCGGCTATGGCTTTAACAAATCCCACTCAGCAGCCTATGCCTTGGTTGCTTACCAGACGGCCTGGTTAAAAACGCATTATCCCGCAGAGTTTATGGCGGCGGTGCTGTCTTCTGATATGGACAACACCGATAAAGTCGTCATATTAATTGAAGAATGTCGACAAATGAAGCTGGCCATTCTGCCACCCAACATCAATGTCTCCACTTACCGCTTTACCGCAAATGATGACAATCATATCGTTTATGGCTTGGGCGCCATTAAAGGGGTCGGACAAGCCGCGATAGAAGACATGCTGATAGAGCGTGAGCAAAAGGGTCCCTTTTTAGGACTTTATGATTTATGTAAACGTGTAGATTTACGGAAGTTTAATCGCAGGGTACTCGACGCCCTAATTCGTGGCGGTGCTTTTGATGAGTTTGATCCGAATCGTGCTGCTCACTTAGCCGAATTACCCACCGCTCTAAAAATCGCTGAACAGCATGGCAAAGCGAGCGAAACAGGTCAACATGACTTATTCTCTCTCGGTGATGGCGATTCAGAATCACCCCCCGATAACAAAGAGGATACTGCCTATACCCTTAACGTGGAACCGTGGTCTGACAAAGAACGTTTAGCCGCAGAAAAACTAACCTTGGGCTTATTTTTAACGGGACATCCGATAGATCAGTATGAACCTGAATTAAAGCACTTTACTCATGGGAAAATCGGCTCCTTACAAGTCTCACGAGGAAAAATGGAAGCCCGTGTTGCCGGGATGGTGATAGAAATACGGACACGCCAAAACAAGAATGGTAAAACCATGGGCTTTGCTACGCTTGATGATAAATCTGGCCGACTGGAATGCGCTGTGTTTGGTGATATATATGATCAATACCGGAACATTTTCGTTCGCGATAATCTGTTGATTGCCGAAGGTGCTTTAGCGATCGATAATTTCTCGGGGGCCTTACGATTAACTGTTGAAAAGATGTATACCATAGATCAGGCAAGAGAAAATTTTGCCAGAGGCCTGCATCTGACCTGGAAAACGACAGATAAGATAGAAGAATCTATGGACTTTATTGAAAGATTAACTGAGGTAATCAGTCCTTTCAAAGGTGGTGCCTGCCCAGTGAATATCAATTACAGCTCATCACGAGCCAAAGCCCACGTGCAATTAGGAGATGCCTGGAGAATACAGCCTACAGATGAACTACTTGCAAAATTGAAATGGTTATTAGGATCTACAGCGGTAGAAGTCCGCTATAAATAAAGTGAAATCACTGGAGCGTTTAAGCACACGCTCCAGTGATTTTATGAACTACTCGCTTGCTGTGTCTGACTTTACAGATTCCACTGCTTTAGTAACAGGAGCAGGTACTGATTCAGCAACAACTCTGGGCTGAGACTCAACGAGAATGGGGCTTGACACCGGTACAACGGTAGCAACAGGCACAATCACGACTGGAGAAATCGGTGCGGCTACAACTGCCGCTACAGATTCTGATACCTGAGCCTGTATTGAAGCCAGTGCTTCCAGACGCTCACGCTTTTCGACTCTCTGAACAAAATCATTATCATACGACCGAACAGGCTCCAACCTGGATTCAATAGTTAACAGCTCACTCGTTTCACTCCCCCCGCTGCTATCATCACCACCATTATCAACCCGTTTATAGTTAGGGTTACGCGGTCTTCTACGATTAGGCCCCCTTCTACTATTCTTTCTTTCTAATGATCGCACGGGGACTTCAGACGAAGTCACAGAATCTACAGAAACTTCATTTACAATAGACTCTACTACGTTATCACTGTTTACAGACTCATTAACAGCGATAGAATCGACTTTAACGACTTCCACTACATCACTGACTGGCGCAAGATTTCGTCTTACATTACGACCTCTGCCTCTCATATTACGATTAGGTCGGGCCTCTTTGTTTTCAGTACCTTCCTTATCATCCCGGTTTTCCTTAACCGACTTATTTTCTTTGTTTAAATCAGGCGCGTTGTTTCGCTCTTGTTGCGGCGGACGATTAGGACGCGAATCCTGAGACCTTGACCCCTGATTTCTGCCGCGTCTATTGTTATTACGATTTCTGTTAAACTGGTTATCTTCATTACTGTTGACCCTTTCAACAGCAATAGTGGCTGCAGGCACTGACTTTACTTCAGGTTCGGCGCTGGTTGCACCAACCAGTTTTTCCCAGAACCGCTTGATCAGACTAGCCGCCTCATTTTTTGGCTGTGTTGGCACTGGAGTGTCATGAGAAAACTCCTTAACCGCCGCCTTTTCAATTTTTGGTTTAACCTGTTGAGCAAACTCAGGTATAGCGACCTCTTCAACTTTTATTTGTAAATAACTGGGCTTATCATCAACAAACTCTTTTTCTTTAATGCGTTCAATATCGTAAGCAGGCGTTTCAAGATGTTTGCTTGGTAAGATAATAATCCCGACTTTCAAGCGTGTCTCAATCTGCTCAATCGCATGACGTTTTTCGTTTAATAAGAACGTTGCACATTCAATAGGCAAATGCGCAATAACTTTCTCGGTGCCTTTTTTCATGGCTTCTTCTTCAATAACCCTCAATACAGACAGGGCCACTGACTCCACATTACGAATAGTGCCTTGCCCCTTACAACGGGGACAAGGTAACTGAGTCGCATCGCCTAATGAAGGGCGCATTCTTTGTCTGGACATTTCCAACAAACCAAATCGGGAAATCCGGCTGGTCTGGATACGGGCTCTATCTATTTTTAAGGCATCACGCAGATGATTTTCAACTGTCCGTTGATTCTTGTTAGATAACATATCGATAAAATCGATAACAAACAAGCCGCCTAAATCACGCAGTCTAAGTTGACGAGCTATTTCATCTGCGGCTTCAAGGTTGGTATTGAGTGCGGTTTCTTCAATATCACTGCCTTTGGTCGCACGAGCAGAGTTAATATCAATTGAGGTCAATGCTTCAGTATGGTCAATCACCAAAGAACCGCCTGATGGCAAGGATACTTCGCGGCAATAAGCCACTTCAATTTGGGATTCAATTTGATAACGACTAAATAAAGGGACCGCATCCTGATAAAGCTTGGCTTTAGGCAAGAAATGCGGCATGA
This sequence comes from uncultured Methylococcaceae bacterium, assembly GCA_903866825.1. Classification (GTDB taxonomy): domain Bacteria; phylum Pseudomonadota; class Gammaproteobacteria; order Methylococcales; family Methylomonadaceae; genus Methylobacter_C. The sequence continues at coordinate 23,002 of CAIPPE010000098.1, read as the reverse complement.
CTTCCTTTAAGAAGTCTTGTACTAATTTGAATGACTCTTCATTATCAATCAGAATCTCATCGATGTTGCCACGTAAATGATCTCGTAAGGCTCTGATAATAACGTTACTCTCTTGGAACACCAAAAAAGGTGCCTTTTGTTCAGTGGATGAACGTTCAATCGCTTCCCAGAGCTGTAAAAGATAATTTAAATCCCACTGCAACTCTTCAGCATTTTTACCACACCCTGCCGTTCTGACAATCAAACCCATGGACTCAGGAATATCAAGCGTCGCCATCACTTCACGAAGATCACTGCGGGTTTCACCTTCAATACGCCTAGAAATACCTCCTGCTTTAGGATTATTGGGCATTAATACCAGATAAGTCCCCGCTAAGCTGATGTAAGTCGTTAACGCCGCGCCTTTATTACCCCGCTCTTCTTTTTCAATCTGAACGATAATTTCCTGACCTTCCTTAATCGTATCCTTAATCGCAGGACGACGACCATCCTCAGCTCCTTCCGGGGCTTGTCTATAAAGCGGCGATATTTCTTTAAACGGCAAGAAACCATGTTTTTCAGCACCGTAATTGATAAAAGCCGCTTCCAGGCTAGGCTCCACCCGGGTAATGATACCTTTATATATATTCGACTTCTTTTGTTCTTTTGAAGGGATTTCGATGTCAAAATCATAAAGTTTTTGACCGTCTACCAAAGCAACTCGCAGTTCTTCAGCCTGCGTAGCGTTGATAAGCATTCTTTTCATTTTATATCCTTGTTGTTCCCTGCTCCATTCTCAGATTTTACTAAACCAGACTTTTTGGTTATTGCATAAATTATGTTGTATTTCAAACATGTAGTGATAGACCTAAGAGAGGCTATCCACTTAGTTTTACGGTTCTATGCTCCATCATCTGTGTCCTCATCGTTAATTTTGGCTTCAAATTAATTAAAGTCAGGCCGTAGTAACAGATGCTAATTTAATTTTATTTAGTCTTAACTGGTAAATTCTGTCTGAAACAGGTTTTAAATAATCGTGCGTCTAGGGTCGAACGATGAACCCGAAAATCGTATAATGAAGCATTAATCACGCAATAGTGTTATTTTAATCTTCATTAAGTAGCTCATAACCAGTTTCATTGATGAAATCTGTTGAGCATTAAGTTTGTTTTTTAAAAACTTGCCTAATATAGCAACCTTATTGCCTTTCATCAATTTTAAAGAATTAATTATTACAAGATGCTGGTATTTTTTGCACTATGAGTATAGAAGAACCCCAACAACCTCAAGTCACTTACATCGAAATTACTGATGATAATTGTGATCAACGCATCGACAATTTTTTAATTACCCACCTGAAAGGGGTACCCAAGAGCAGAATTTACAGAATCGTCAGAAAAGGTGAAGTGCGTGTCAACAAAGGCCGAGTGGACATTAATTACCGATTGACTGCGGGTGACATCATAAGAGTCCCACCGATCAGAGTTGCTGAACGTAGTGAAGAGTCTTATATACCCCAAGGTTTACAAACTGCTTTAGAAGATGGCATTTTATATGAAGATGACGGTTTCATCATTTTAAACAAACCCGCTGGCTTTGCCGTACACGGAGGCAGTGGGGTCAGCTCGGGAATTATTGAAGGACTTCGCTTGATAAGACCCGAAGCCCGCTTTTTAGAACTCGTGCATCGACTCGACAAAGACACCTCCGGCTGCCTACTCATTGCTAAAAAACGCAGTGCATTACGTTTATTACAAGAACTTTTTCGCAATAGCCAAATTCAAAAAACCTATCAAGCTTTATTAGCGGGCCGATGGGAAAGAAAAAAAATTATTGTAACAGCGCCGTTATTAAAAAACATCAGCAAAGGCGGTGAACGTATTGTTGTCATTAGCCAAGCTGGTAAAGCCGCAGAAACCTTATTCAGACGCATAGAACTCTTTCAAAACGCAACTCTGGTTGAAGCATCACCAAGAACCGGAAGAACCCACCAAATACGGGTTCATGCGGCCAGTTTGGGCCACCCGATTGTTGGGGATGAACGTTATGGTGTTGATGAAATCAATAAAACATTTAAGAATAAAGGCTATAAACGCATGTTTCTGCATGCCGAAACCTTAACTTTTTTACACCCTGTCACAGAGGCACCAATGCGGATTACCGCGCCTTTACCTAAGCAATTAATACAGTTACTTAACAATGAAAAATCGCTTTGATTTAATTATCTTCGATTGGGACGGGACACTGATTAACTCCATAGACTGGATTACGCAGAGTCTACAACAAGCCGCTTTAACTTATGGCTATCCAATCCCCGCCCCCCAAGCTGCCAAGGATGTCATTGGCTTAAGCATTGAAAATGCAGTCCTCACCCTCTTCCCAGAGGCTGACGAACTATCCCAAACACAATTGGCTAATAGTTACAGAGATCACTACTCCTCTAAACAACTGAGTAAAGACGATTTATTCCCCGGTGTTTATGACATGTTGGCGCACTTAAAACAATCTGGCTATCAATTGGCTGTTGCCACAGGTAAAACCAGATCTGGCTTGCAGGCCGCCCTCGTGGCAACAGGTACTGAAGATTTATTTTGCATGACCCGTTGTGCTGATGAGACCGCCTCCAAGCCCGACCCCAAAATGCTCTTGGAAATCATTGAACGCACCCAAATCACTCATGATCGCTGCTTAATGGTTGGCGACTCTGTGTTTGACTTGCAAATGGCACTTAACATCCCGATATCGGCCATTGCAGTTACTTGTGGAGCACAATCGGCAGAATTATTGCAACAATACCAGCCTTTGGTGTGTCTTGAACAACCCACCGAATTACTGAATTACATTTAAGGTTAAATCATCATGCAAAACCAACAAGATCCTTCTCTAAAATCACAATCGAACCGAGAACTCGGGTGGGAACGTGAAATAATTGAAAAACTGGCATTAGCTGCTGTTAATGAACAAACCAGGTCCAGGCGCTGGAATGTATTTTTTAAATCTTTATTCTTTGTGTATATATTCGCTCTTTTTGGAATTAGCATTTACCCAAAGATAAAAAATAATCTCGGAGGTGATGGAGGTCATCATACTGCTGTTATTAATGTCACAGGCGTGATTGCAGAAGATAAAGATGCTAATGCGACAGATATCATAAAAAGCTTAAGAGAAGCCGTTAAAGATAATCAAACCAAAGGCATTATTCTGCACTCCAATTCTCCCGGTGGCAGCCCCGTTCAATCAAATTATGTTTATGAAGAAATAAGAAACATAAAAAAAGAACACCCCAACCTACCTATTTATGCCGTAGTGAGTGATATTTGTGCTTCAGGGTGTTATTACATCGCTTCTGCGACCGATAAAATCTTTGTTAACCCTTCCAGTTTAATTGGCTCAATAGGCGTTATTATGGATGGCTTTGGTTTTGTTGACGTCATGCAAAAAGTAGGTGTAGAGCGCAGGTTATTAACTGCTGGAGCCCATAAAGCCATGCTTGACCCGTTCTCTCCGCCTAAAAATGATGAAACTCAATTTATGCAAGAGCTGTTGAATCAAGTGCATCAGCAATTTATAACCGCCGTTAAAACAGGTCGAGGGGATCGTTTAAAAGAAACCCCTGATATGTTTTCAGGTCTGGTATGGACAGGTGAAGCGGGTGTTAAGCTTGGCGTGGCGGATGCGTATGGTAATGATGATTACGTTGCTAAAAACATCATTGGCGCTGAAAAACTGGTTAACTATACGAAAGAAATCAGCTTCATGGACAAACTATCCGGCAAACTAGGCGCGTCCTTTGGCAATGCATTGGGTAGCTTATTAAACAGTCCAACACTGCGGTAATCTTTATGAGCACACAAACGCCTTACGATGCCATGTTCTCTACTGTGATTGGTAAAGAATATGACATGCTTAAATTAATTTGCCCGGCGGCAACCGAAATGAGCCGTTTAGTGGGTGAAACAGTCAGCGCGTTCAATAACACGGCTGAACGACTACAAGTAGTTGAACTAGGTGGCGGCACAGGTATTACTACATTCGCTTTGTTATCCGCAAAAGACAACCTGCACATTCTCAGTGTCGATAATGAACCTACCATGCAAGAACAGGCCAAACAAAACTTGCAGCAATGGGTTAACGCTGGTTGTTTAAGCTTTTCCGCTGATGATGCCCTAATCGCTTTACAGAGACTTGAAGATAACAGCGTTGATATTGTTGCCTCGGCCTATACCTTACACAATTTTCTTAATAGCTACCGTCAACAAGTTATTAATGAAATCTTTCGCATATTAAAACCCGGTGGGGCGTTTATCAACGGAGATCGTTACGGATTAGATGATATTGGGCAACATACCCGTACCATTCAAACTGAAGTGAGGCAATGGTTTAAGGTTTTAACTCCACTTAATCGCAATGACTTGCTGGAACAATGGCTAGTGCATTTATTTAATGATGAATCCGAAGATCATGTGATGCGCGAGGGTGTTGCTTTACAACAATTGGAAGAGTCTGGCTTTGTTGACATTAAACTGCGTCATCGTATTGCCGTCAATGCCTTGGTAACAGCCAATAAACCCGTTTAAAAATAGTTCGTCTTCTATCAAAATATCCAATAAAAGACGAACTATAAATAAAACTAGTTACTCAATAATTACACCTTGAGCCGCGCCTACGCTTGGATCAGAGATAGAATTATGTGCACAGCTAACTTGCTTAAATGAATTGGCAACATTACCGTCTTTACGAATAATCATTTCGTCGCCTAATGCCCAAGCAGGTTTGCCAGCATATCCACTAATAAAACCGGCTGGTACGTTATCTAGCCCCAGAAGATTACGTAATTTCCAGGCAGTCGCATGATCTGTACATGATGTATCACCTGAAACTCCAATTGCTCCGACTTTTACACCCTTCTTGTAGAGCGCTAAACCGCCACCGAACACGTTAACACCACCAATACGTTGTCCAACCGCTGGATCATTGGTTCCAGCACCGTAGTTACTTGGATTACCTGCATAAGCCAGAGCTGGATTAACTGGATTACTTTCTTGCAAGCCAAATAAGCTTCCGCCTGGTTGAGTCAAACCGTACAATTGTGCTGTAGAGATTGAAAAACCATCCAAACTAAACGCATTTGCTGTGTTAGCTTTTTGTATTGAAATTACCCGACTACCTAACCAAGACTTATTGCCAATTGTAGCGCCTGATCCAGCACTGTTAACGACTGCACATACCGCACCAGTTTCATCAACAGCTGATATCCACATTGGAAGTCCATAGCCACCATCACCAGTAGCGCCTACAGCCTTAAAATCATTTGGATTCCAAGCAGCTATAATATCAGCACAAGTTGCAAATGCGCTTGCACTTGATCCAAGTAATAAAGCACCACCTAACACAACAGCAATACGTTTTTTCATTTAATTACCCCTTTAAATTTGCTCTAAAGCATTTAACAAAAATAACAATATAATTATCTTGATAATTATTCACGGTTTTATAGCTAACCTAATGTAACCACCGAATATCTCACATCAACCCATATTTTCATGTATGAAAATTTTTTTAACAAGCTCAATAAGCCAGTGGGTATAATAGGTTTTCAATAAATTTGTAATCCCTCTAAAACTAACTCCCTCTACAGCGATTTTTTAACCAGCCACCTGAGCAATCCAGTCCTGCAAATTATAATAATTGGTAATACGAGCGACCTTACCGTCACGAATTTCAAAAAAAGCACCGGCTGGCAAACGATACGTCTGTCCATTCGCTTCCGGCAACCCTTCATCAGTCTTAACGTATTCACCCAAGACCACAAATTCTGCTGAGGCGCGCTTACCATCCTCAGTAGCCATGATCACCATATCTACAAGCTGTTCTTTATAATTGGTATTCATACCCCCCATAAATACAGTAAAGGCCTCTTTGCCAACTTCTCTTCTACCTTGATTGATGTCATGAATCACATCATCCGTCAGCAAGTTTAAAAAAGTCTCCATATCTCCACCATTAAAAGCAGCGTAATAGCGTTCTACGAGGTTAATACTATCCTGTTGGCTCATGATTAGTCCGAAGTAGTTATCAAAAAAATTTCCGTATTCTATTTCCTAACTTTTTTAAGTGCAAGAAAAAAGCACTTTGATAGTGGAAATAGGCTTAACAAAAAATTGATTACTAGTCTTTAGCCCAGCCACCTTCCCGTAAAGTCACGGTACGGTTAAACACCAATTTTCCGTCAACACTGTCTATCGCATCTAAACAAAAATAACCGGTTCTTTCGAATTGATAACGGTGCTCTGCCGTTGCCTCCGCCAAACTGGCTTCTACCCGACAGCCTTCTAATACTTCTAACGAATCATGATTAATAACATCTAAAAAGTTTTCTTCATTATCTGGATTAGGGACGGTAAACAAGCGATCGTACAAACGAATTTCAGCTACTTTTGAATGCGATTCTGATACCCAATGAATCACGCCTTTAACTTTACGGCCTTCAGGATTTTTACCTAAGGTATCAGGGTCATAACTGCATCGCAGTTCGGTAATAACGCCTTCAGCATTTTTAATCACTTCATTACATTTAATGACATAAGAACCCCGCAACCGCACTTCTCCGCCCTCAATCAGGCGTTTAAATTTAGGGGGTGGAACTTCAGCAAAATCATCCTGCTCAATTAAAATAACCTGAGTGAACGGAACATTACGTTTACCTAATTCAGGCTTTTGTGGATGATTACTAATCTCTAACTGTTCAATTTGCTCATCAGGGTAATTCTCAATTACTACACGTAAGGGTTGTAAGACTGCCATGGCTCTGAGCGCATTTTCGTTGAGATCTTCACGAATACAATATTCAAGTACACCCATTTCAATCCAGGAGTTTTGCTTGGTCACGCCAATACGCTCACAAAAATCACGGATCGCTTTCGGTGTAAAACCCGCGCGTCGCAAACCGGCTAAAGTCGGCATACGCGGATCATCCCAACCTTTGACGTGTTTTTCAGTGACTAACTGATTAAGCTTACGCTTACTGACAATGGTGTACTCTAATTGCAATCTGGCAAACTCAATTTGCTGAGGATGACAGGGTGTTTGCAATTTGTCTAACACCCAATCATAAAGTGGCCGATGATCTTCAAACTCCAAAGTACATAAAGAATGCGTAATACCTTCAATGGCATCCGAGATACAGTGAGTATAATCGTACATCGGATAAATACACCATTCATCACCGGTACGATGATGATGCACACGCCGAATGCGGTAGATAGCTGGGTCGCGCATATTAATGTTAGGGGATGCCATATCAATTTTGGCGCGTAACACAAACTGACCATCAGGAAATTCACCCGCACGCATGCGTTGAAACAAATCCAGATTATCTGCAATGGTCCGATTACGATCAGGACTTTCTTTACCCGGCTCCGTTAAGGTACCGCGATAAGCCCTGATTTCTTCAGCCGATAGACTATCAACGTAAGCCAACCCAAGCTCAATCAATTGCTCGGCATAATCATATAACTGTTCAAAATAGTCTGAGGCATTGTATAAACCGGCCCATTCAAAGCCTAACCATTTTACATCTCGCTCAATGGACTGCATGTACTCGATGTTTTCTTTTTCTGGGTTAGTATCATCAAAACGCAGATTACACGTGCCATTAAACTCTGCCGCAATGCCAAAATTTAAACAAATCGACTTGGCATGACCAATATGTAAATAGCCATTCGGTTCAGGAGGAAAACGGGTAGCGACTTGGCCCTTGTTTTTGTTTTCTTTAAGATCATTAGTAACAATCTGACGAATAAAATTTGCAGAAGGCAGGGTATCGTTGGTGGACATGGGTCTTTAAATTGTTTGAGTGTTATTGAAGTCAGTCTAAGTCTAGAGGCTATAAGTGATACTATTAAGCCGCAACCTTATGCCTGATTATTTCTTTTTAATATAAAAAATCTGCTTATCATCCTGTTTTATCAAGTCAATGATTTGATGACCGGCTTGATGAGTATAAACGCCAAAATCTAAATGTGCAGCGGGATCGGTTGCTATCACTTTTACCACTTCACCACTTTCCATTACCACTAATATTTTCTTTAAGCGTAATAAGGGCAAAGGACACATTAGACCACTGGCATCAACTTCTTGGCTAAATTCAATCATTGTTTTTAGTTACTCATGAAATTGTAGATTGCTTATAATACCATTACCTAATGAATCTAAGAATCATCGCAACGAAATGGATTATTTCCCCGTTTTTGTCAAACTTCAAGATCAACCTTGCCTTGTTATCGGCGCAGGTGAAATCGCTGCCCGTAAAATTGAACTCTTGGCCCGTGCGGGCGCAAAAATTACAGTGATTGCTAATGATATTAGGCATCCTGTTTTAAGCCTAGAAAAAACGTATCAACTCACGATAATTCAGAAAACATTCTCCCCTGAAGACGTCTTAGGTTTCAGACTGGTTATCTCAGCAACTGATAATAGAGAAACTAATCAGTTAGTCGCTAACACGGCAGAAGCGCAAAATATTCTGGTTAATGTGGTCGACAGTCCTGATTTATGTCGCTTTATCTTTCCCGCCATTATTGATCGTTCGCCTATTATTGCAGCGGTTTCATCGGGTGGTGCCGCGCCCGTTTTAGCACGCCTGCTTCGCGCCAAGATTGAAACCATTATTCCACCGGCTTATGGCAAACTGGCTCAACTGGCAGAACGCTATCGTGATGACGTTAAAAAGTTTATTAAAGAACCTTCACAGCGGCGAATTTTCTGGGAAAACATCTTCCAGGGCTCCGTTGCTGAATTGGTTTTTTCAGGGAATGATCAAAATGCCGAGCATCAGCTACAGCACATGCTCCACCAGCAAAAAGACGCCGAGATTCAAGGTGAAGTTTATCTGATAGGCGCTGGCCCAGGCGCACCCGACTTATTGACATTCCGTGCCTTACGCTTAATGCAACAAGCCGATGTGATTGTTTATGATCATTTGGTTTCACCCGAGATTATTGATTTAGCCCGAAGAGATTCAGAAAAAATTTATGTCGGTAAGCAGCGCGATAAACATACCCTACCCCAAGAATCCATTAACACCTTACTGGCTGATCTGGCAAAAGCTGGAAAACGCGTGGTTCGTTTAAAAGGTGGAGATCCTTTCATTTTTGGTCGCGGCGGTGAAGAAATCGAAACCTTAATGGAACAAGGCATTAACTTTCAAGTGGTGCCCGGTATTACTGCTGCATCCGGCTGTTCTGCCTATGCCGGTATACCGCTGACCCATAGAGATTATGCCCAGTCCTGTACCTTTGTCACCGGTCATTTGAAAGATAACTCAATCAATTTAAACTGGACGCAACTGGCTAAACCCAACCAAACCATCGTGATTTACATGGGTCTGGTCGGACTGGATAAGATCTGCCAGTCTTTAATAGAGCATGGCAGCCCTAAAGACCTGCCCATTGCATTAGTTCAGCAAGGCACCACAGTCAATCAGCGCGTCGTTACCGGCATCCTGGAAACTTTTGCTTCGACTATTGCCGGTCTGGATATTAAACCACCCACTTTGATTATTATTGGCACCGTCGTGACCTTGCATGACAAGCTTAATTGGTTTAATAACAAACCTATCCATTAAGAAATCAGTAATAAAGGGGAATGAAATCCAATTCTTCGTACTTACAAAGCGCTTTAAGGTATCAATAATTTAGTTTTGGATATTAAAACGGAGGCTCTTGATACCTTAAAGAGCGGTAATGATATCAAAACTCGTCGATTTGATACCAATAACCCGGTTTTAGGTATTAAATCGACAGCTTTTAATACCTAAAAGGACGGGATTAGTATCAATAAGTCTGCTTTTAATATTAAATCGGGGGGTTTTAGATATCAATAAGGGTCGCTTTAATATCTAAACCAAGGACTTTAATATCTAAAAGCGCCTTATTGATATTTATAAGTGTTGAATTGATATCTATAAGTGGGTTTTTAACGTTAAAAGCCTTTGTTAAGGTATCCTTGCGCGCGAGACGGGGATACACTTAGATTAGAATATTCTGCCAACTTAATTAAATCTGGTGTGCGAGGAAAATATGCCAAAAGCTATCGGGAAGATACAAATATCGTTTTGGTTGGACCTGATCTGCACAGAATCTTCCCTGATTCTGAATCAGTCAATCGAGCTTTACGTAAGTTTGCCGAAGAACATCACCTATCAATTGTTTAACGAGTGAAAAGGGATCAGAGTTATTCGTTTAAGCAGAACCTTCCGCTCAACGGGCTGACACCGTAGAACTCACGGCATAATTGGCGAGATTAATTGCAGGCTTTATATCTTTGTCATGATGAGTGATACGTTGGGCATTCCCAACTCCCGAACACACAGCGTTGCGGCTTCGTATGGCTAATAATCTACTCATTTGAGCAGTATTAAATAGATTTGACTAGATTAAAAGGTAACTATTAGTAATCTACTACTAATATTACTACTAAATATTAATTGTTAGCGGGACGTATTTAATTCGACAGCGTCCTTGCCGTCTTAACACTTGCATACCTGCTGTAAAACTATCTCCAGTTACGTTATAACCGCATTATTAATAAAAGCAAATCGAATCTGTATTAATTTAGTCTGATATTAATCATGTATAGATTGTGTTCAAATAAAAATTGATTTTCTCAAAGATTGGGTTACATTAAGTCAACACGTTACCCCTATGAATAAGGTGAAAATCATGTCAATACAAACTGAATTACATAACACAAACGACGTTTCAATTACTTTAGAAGACACATTAGAAAAGGCTGCAAATCCGATTAAAACATTACTTATAGGTATCGGTGCTTTAGCGTTTATCCTATCAATATTTGCCTTATTACCGATGTTTTTTACCTATTTATCAGAAGGTGATGTTCGAGCACCCTCAGAGCTTCACCCAACTGATAGTGCGATAAGATTAAGCCAACAAAACTCATCCTATAGCAAACCAGCCATTGTTTATGAAAAGCAAACTGTTCCAAGAAACAAATACACTAACAATGTACCGATGAATTAATTTACCCATCTGGGTGAACAGATTTATTGTTCACCCAGGTTAAAGTAATTACCGTTATCTAGGCAGTTCAGAAGTACCCATTAGATACTCATCAACAGCTCTTGCAACTTGACGACCTTCACGGATGGCCCATACAACTAATGACTGACCACGACGTCCATCACCCGCAGCAAATACTTTTTCAACAGTCGTACTGTATTGCTTGTCGTTAGCTTTTATTTGGCCACGCCCATCCAGCTCGACTTCCATATCCTTTAATAAGCCTTCATGAACAGGGTGCACAAAGCCCATAGCCAGCAACACTAAATCAGCTTCCAAGCTGAAAGCACTATCAGCCTTTTCACTCATTTTCCACTGACCACCCTCTTGTTTCCACTCCACTTCAACCGCATTTAAATGTGTAATAACACCTTCTTTACCGGTAACACTTTGGGTATTTGTACTCCAATAGCGGTGTTTGATACCTTCATCATGAGATGTAGTCGTACGCAACTTATTAGGCCAATTGGGCCAGGTAAGTAACTTATTTTCCTTTTCTGGCGGTTTAGGCAAAATCTCTAGTTGAACCACAGAAAGAGCACCTTGACGTATCGAGGTACCGATACAATCAGAACCAGTATCGCCTCCACCGATCACAATCACTCTTTTACCTTTTGCTAAAATAGCCAGGTCATCTGGAATGGTATCCCCTGCAACCCGCTTGTTTTGCTGCCGCAAGAAATCCATCGCAAAATGAATTCCTTGATAATCATTGCGACCAGCCACTTCTAAATCACGGGGTTTTTCAGACCCTACCGCTAACACAACCGCATCATATTCTGTGAGAACTTTCTTAACAGATAAGTTTTTACCAACAAAACTGTTAGGTCTAAAACGCACCCCTTCTGCCTGCATTTGCGCGATACGCCGATCAATATGACTTTTTTCCATCTTAAAATCAGGAATGCCATAACGCAATAAACCGCCGATACGATCATTTTTTTCGTAGACGTAAACTTCATGCCCGGCTCGCGCTAATTGTTGTGCTGCTGCCATACCTGCTGGTCCAGAACCAATGATCGCGACACGTTTACCGGTGCGCCTCTCCGGGATCTGAGGCTTTATCCAGCCCATTTCCCAACCCTTATCAACAATAGCCCGCTCTATTGACTTGATTGTGACGGGTTGATCCGTCAAATTCAGCGTACAGGCTGCCTCACAAGGTGCAGGACAAATACTACCGGTAAATTCAGGAAAGTTGTTGGTACTATGCAGGACACCTAAAGCTTCTTGCCAATCCCCCCGATAAACACCATCATTCCATTCTGGAATAATGTTATTAATCGGGCAGCCTTGATGACAAAAAGGTATACCACAATCCATACACCTCGCACCTTGCTGACTCATCTCTGCGTCACTAGGCGCTATTGTAAATTCTCGATAATTCTGAATGCGCTCACTGGGTGCTTGATAGCGCCGTTCAATACGCGGTAGCTCCATAAATCCGGTGGGTTTGCCCATGATCAATACCTTCTAAAAACGGTTAAACAGTGATAGATGCTTGCTCTGCCTGTATTTGTTTAAGTGCGGCACGATAATCAACCGGCATCACTTTAATAAAACGGGGCAAATAATCGGACCAGTTATCAAGAATATGTTGCGCTCTCTGACTACCGGTATAACGCTTGTGATTTTCAATTAAGTGTTTTAATCGCTGTGCATCATGTCGCGTCATATCCGACATAATATTTACCCGTCCATGCGTTTCTAAGTCTCCCCCTTGATGGGCGAACAGCTCCAGATTTTCATCTTCTTCAGGAATGGGTTCAAGATCAACCATCGATAAATTACAGAGTTGATCAAAATTACTTTCCTTGTCCAGGACATAAGCCACACCCCCGGACATACCCGCAGCAAAGTTACGTCCCGTTTTACCCAGCACAACCACAACCCCGCCCGTCATATATTCACAACCATGATCACCGACACCTTCAACGACAGCTATAGCACCCGAGTTGCGTACAGCAAAACGTTCACCAGCAATCCCATTGAAATAGCATTCACCGCTGATTGCGCCATAGAGCACGGTGTTACCCACAATAATATTTTCCGCCGGGTTAATTGGACACTCTTTAGGTGGATAGATAGCAATACGTCCGCCACTCATGCCTTTTCCTACGTAATCATTACCTTCGCCTTCAAGCTCTAAAGTGATGCCTTGCGCGAGGAAAGCACCAAAACTCTGCCCGGCAGTCCCTTTAATCTTGATAGCAATAGTGTCATCCGGCAAGCCTTTATGACCGTATCTTTTTGCTAACTCCCCTGACAACATCGTACCAAAAGTACGATTAACGTTACAAATAGGCGTATTAATCACAACGGCTTGCTGGTGCTCTAATGCCGGTTGCGCTTGCTCAATCAAGAAATGATCCAGGGCATGCTCTAAGCCATGATCCTGTTTTTCGCAATGATAAACTGCCGTCGTACTATCAGTTTCCGGTTTATAAAACACTCGACTAAAATCTAAGCCCTGGTTTTTCCAATGAGAAAGAGCCCGTTGCATGTCCAGTTTATCAGAGCGCCCTACCATCTCATCAAAGTTTCTAAAACCGAGCTTTGCCATCCATTGACGGACATCTTCAGCAATCATGAAGAAATAATTCACCACATGCTCTGGTTGACCGGTAAAACGTTTTCTAAGCTCGGGATCTTGAGTCGCCACACCCACTGGACAGGTATTGAGATGACATTTACGCATCATTAAGCAGCCAGATACTATCAAAGGCGCTGTAGCAAAGCCAAACTCATCCGCTCCTAATAAAGCCCCAATGACCACATCCCGCCCGGTACGCAAGCCACCGTCTACTTGCACGGCAATACGCCCACGCAGTTTGTTCAACACTAAGGTTTGATGGGTTTCAGCCAGGCCAATTTCCCAAGGTAAGCCTGCATGTTTAATAGAACTCATTGGGCTTGCACCGGTGCCACCATCATAACCTGCGATGGTGACATGATCAGCATGGGCTTTAGAAACCCCCGCTGCGACCGTTCCAACCCCGACTTCAGAAACCAGTTTGACACTAATACGGGCTTTGGGATTGACATTCTTTAAATCATGAATCAGTTGCGCAATATCTTCGATTGAATAAATATCGTGATGTGGTGGTGGTGAAATTAAACCGACACCTTGCGTCGCATGACGTACTTTAGCAATCACCGCATCTACTTTATGACCCGGTAATTGCCCCCCTTCACCCGGTTTAGCGCCCTGACTGATTTTAATTTGAATATCATCTGCATTCACCAAATACTCAGTGGTCACACCAAAACGCCCCGATGCCACTTGTTTAATGGCTGAGCGCATGGAGTCTCCATTGGGTAAAGGTATAAACCGTTCAGGTAATTCTCCGCCTTCACCTGTATTTGACTTACCGCCAATACGATTCATGGCAATAGCTAATGTGGTATGAGCTTCGTAAGAAATAGATCCAAAGGACATGGCACCGGTAGCAAAACGTTTAAGAATTTCGGTCACTGGCTCCACTTCATCCAGTGGCACAGGATTAGCCTCTTCTTTAAACGTCATTAAGCCGCGTAACGTCAGTAGCGCTTCATTTTGTTCATCAATTAATTTGCAAAACCCTGTATAACCTTCGGCACTATTGGTTCGGGTAGCATGCTGCAAAGTACTAATCGTTGCAGGAGTCCAGGTATGGGCTTCACCGCGAACCCGATACGCATACTCACCACCGATATCCAGGGTATTTCGATACAGCGGCGCGTTACCATAGGCTATACGGTGACGACGAACTGTTTCTTCACTGATTTCTGCTAACCCAGCACCTTCAATTGTGCTGGTCGTTCCAGTGAAATATCTGTCTAAGAAGTCTTCAGACAGACCTATAGCATTAAAGATTTGAGCACCACAATAAGACTGGTAAGTCGAAATCCCCATTTTCGACATCACCTTCAACAACCCTTTAGAAATTGCCTTAACATAGCGCTTATGCGCCTCATACTCAGTTAAGTCCTGGATGTCCTGACACAGCACAGATAGCGTATCGAATGCTAAATAAGGATTGACGGCTTCTGCACCATAAGCACCGAGTAAGGCAAAATGATGAACCTCACGTGCTTCCCCGGTTTCAATAACCAGACCTACTTTCGTACGCAAACCTTCAACTGTCAGATATTGATGAACGGCTGAGGTGGCTAACAAGGCTGGAATCGCTATATGAGATGCGCCTAAATCACGGTCAGACAGAATCAGGATATTGTGCCCTTCTACTACCGCCTTTTTCACAGCTAAACATAACTTTTGCAGAGCCCCTTCCATACCGCTAGCACCCAAATCAGATGGATAGCACAAGGTAAATGTTTTGGTTTTAAAGGCACCTGCGGAACGGGCCTCAATACGACGGATTTTTTCCAGGTCCTGATTAGTAAGAATAGGCTGTTCAACTTCCAACCGCATGTGTGTGCCGCCTTCGTCTAAGCCTAACAAATTTGGACGAGGGCCAATCAAAGACACGAGAGACATCACTAATTCTTCGCGAATTGGATCGATCGCAGGGTTAGTGACTTGGGCGAAGCCTTGTTTAAAATAGTCATATAAAAGACGTGAACGCTGGGACAAAATAGCTAACGCCGCATCGATCCCCATCGAGCCTATAGCTTCCTGTCCTGTTTGTGCCATTGGCTTTAAGATAAACTCAATATCTTCACGGGTATAACCAAAAGCCTGCTGCCTGTCTAATAAGGTCGCTGCATCTGGCGCCATTGCGGAAACTTCAGCAGGCAGCCTGGACACCAATATCCGGGTTTTATCTAACCAATCCGAATAAGGGAAACGCGCCGACAACTCAGCCTTTAACTCGGTATCATCAATAATACGGCCTTGAACCGTATCAATCATCAACATTTTTCCGGGTTGTAAACGCCATTTCTTGATGATTTTATGTTGAGGTATTTCCAATACGCCCATTTCTGAAGCCATAATCACAAAGTCGTCATCGGTCACTAAATAACGCGCTGGGCGTAGACCATTTCGATCCAGAGTCGCTCCAATCTGACGACCATCAGTAAAAGCAATCGCGGCAGGGCCATCCCAAGGTTCCATTAGGGCCGCGTTATATTCATAAAAAGCGCGTAATTTTTCATCCATTAAAACATTACCGGACCATGCTTCAGGAATAAGCAACATCATCGCATGGGCAAGCGAATAACCACCCGCTACCAATAATTCCACGGCATTATCAAAACAGGCCGAATCTGATTGGCCTTCAGCGATTAATGGCCAGAGTTTATGAACATCTTCACCCAAAATTTTGGAAGCAATTGAATGCCGACGCGCGGCCATACCATTCATATTGCCGCGCAGGGTATTAATTTCTCCATTGTGAGCAATCATGCGGAAGGGATGAGAGCGATCCCAGGTTGGAAAGGTATTAGTAGAAAAGCGCTGATGTACCAGCGCTAAAGCACTGATGAATTGCTCATCATTCAAATCCGGATAAAACGGGCCGACTTGAGTAGCCAGTAACATCCCTTTGTAAACAATAGTCCTGGTTGACAAGGACGGCACATAAAAAGACTCGCCTTCTTTAAGGTTCAATTCACGAATAGCATTTTCGACTTGTTTACGAATAACAAATAATTTACGCTCAAAGACTTCTTGATCAGTAATCTCTAGTCCTCGACCAATGAAAACCTGTCTAATGAAGGGCTCTACTTTTTTAGCTGTTTCACCTAAATCAACATTATCAACCGGAACATCACGCCAGCCTAGTAACTCACAGCCTTCCTGTTCTATAAAGCTGGTAAATACACGCTCACAACTAATTCTACTCACAATATCGCGCGGTAAAAATAACATACCGACAGCGTAGTCACCCTCACGCGGTAAATTAATGTCGAGTTTTGTACACTCCGCTCTTAAAAAAGCATCAGGCATTTGAATTAAAATTCCCGCGCCATCCCCAGCATAAGGATCCGCCCCAACAGCTCCCCGATGCGTTAAATTTCTCAGTAACTCTAAGCCCTGCTTTACAATCTCATGACTTTTTTGGCCTTTAATATGAACGACAAAACCCACACCGCATGCATCATGTTCATGGCGTGGATCATATAAACCTTGTCTAATTGGTAACGTACTTTGATTCATGATCACCTCTAAAGAATATTAAAAGGGCGTCCTTCCTTTAAAACCCTCGCCAAACACTCGTGTTAAAGCTTCCATAAAAGCCACACAAAAACAAAATTTATAAAATCATTGGATGATAAATAAAGCTGTCGGGTATTGTTTTACAATACTTGCTGAACAATCGCAAGCATTCAATATAGCGTATAATCACAAATTCATTCAAGGGAATGAATAATGGCCAGTTAAAACGTGCTCTTGTATTCAGGCCTATCGGTAACTGAATGTATTTTACTTTATGGATTAATAAGTTTGGTATCTTTCGTCAAGTTAGGTGCTTGTATATAAGGTTGATTAATTATGAAAGAAGAATTTGATATTATTATCGTCGGTGGTGGTATGGTTGGAGCAGCGGTTGCCTGTACTCTGGGGGGTAGCTCATTAAAAGTAGCGGTAATCGAGAACACCCTGCCTTTGCCCTTTGAGCCGACCCAACCACATGACTTAAGAGTTTCAGCCCTGAGTATTGCCTCCAAAAACATTCTTGAAACGGTTGGTGCATGGACCGGCATAGAAAACCGTCGCTTATGCCCGTTTCGTCGAATGCGAGTTTGGGAAACCGCCGGTGATACCGAATTTTGTAGTGATGATATTAATCACCCCGCATTGGGTTATATTGTGGAAAACAGAATAACCCAATTAGCATTATTAGAACGTTTACAGGCATTTGATAATGTAAAGCTGATAAGCCCAGCCAGTATCAAAACCATAACCTACTCCCTGGGTGAAAATAGCGTTCTTGAATTAGACGATGATCGCGTGCTGACAGCAAAGGTTTTAGTTGCCGCTGATGGGGGGCAATCCAGAGTTAGACAGACTGTAGGTTTAGGTGTAACAAGTTGGGATTATAAACAGCACGCTCTGGTCATTTATATTGAAACGGACTACGGCCAGCAAGATATCACCTGGCAACGCTTTGTACCCAGTGGACCACAGGCATTTCTACCTTTAAATGGAAACTTCGGGTCCATTGTCTGGTATAACTCACCGGACGAAGTAAAACGCTTAAAAAGCTTACCCTACGAGCAATTAAAAGCAGAACTGATTGCTGCCTTCCCAACCTGTCTCGGTAAAGTCAATCAAGTATTGGGCGTTGCCAGTTTCCCACTCAAACGACAACATGCGCAAAACTACGTTAAACCCGGTGTTGTTCTGGTGGGTGATGCTGCGCACATGATCAATCCACTTGCCGGGCAAGGCGTTAACATTGGCTTACTGGATGCTGCAGCCTTAGGCGAAGTATTAATAGATGCCACTAAGAATGGTCTTGATATTAGTGACGAAAAGGTTTTAAAGCGCTATGAAAAGATCAGACGGAACGAAAACTTAAAAATGATGACGGTGATGGATATTTTTTACCAGGTCTTTAGCAATGAAGTTTTACCGCTAAAATTTATTCGTAATCTTGGGTTAGGGCTTGCTGAACGTATTCTTCCGGCTAAAAATAAAGTCATGCGCAGTGCCATGGGTTTAGAGGGTAACTTACCCAAACTGGCAAAGGGCGAACCCATTATTTAACTCTCAGGTCAAAACTCTCGGAAAATAAAGGTTTATTTTATTTTCCGAACCACATTCTTACTTTGCTATTAAACCCTCTTCAGATAAGTAAACCAACCGTTATTGATGGGGTAATTGCTGTTTAACACGTTGCGCAGCCTGGTCACAATCAACCGCTGTTTTTTCAACCTTCTGACGCAAAAACAGTCCAATGCTTGATCCGTCACTTTCACGCGATACATATTCATTAAGCGGTGCACATGCTTCCTGCATTGCCTGCTCAGCCTTTAATAAAACGTCGCGATTATTAATCGGATCGGTCTCTTGCAACTCCATAAGATCACTCGTCACACTGTTTTGCAATCGGAATACATTTTCCACGTAAAGAGAAAACTCCTCCTTAGTTTGACCTTTTGCTCCATACCTACCCGACAAAGGCGTACTACAACCCGATATCAGCAGTAACATTCCTATGAGAATTGAGCTTAAAAAATTAACCAACCTGCACTCCATCTATCATCTTACTTTTATAACTAAGCAATAAAGTAGTTAATATACTATATATTTATGCTGGTCAGATATGAAAAAACACCCCATAAGCACTCCCTTGTTTTTTGCTATTAACAAAACAACGTTCGGTGTATACTCCGACAACTTTATATATCATAATTTAGTATACAGGAGTTTAAACTGATGACTGAAAAGACAGTAAGCAAATACCTGCTCAACCTGGAAAAAAACTTTGCCCATGATAATCCGGCATTACAAAGATCAGTACACATCTTTCATGAACTTGATCAAATTGAATACGACCTGGGCCTTATTGATATAGACGAAACGACAGCCAGTAAGAACTCATGGTCGCCTATCATCAGCTTAATTGGTGGTAACTCCTCAGCTAAATCCAGATTTATAAACAGCTATCTGGGTACACAGCAAACCACTGCGGGAATTCAGGCTTCGACGCACAAATTCACTGTTCTATTACCCAGCAGTCAGGTTAACTCCGCTACCTTGCCAGGCACAGCGCTAGATGTCGACCCTCGCTACCCTTTTTATCAAATCAGCAGAAAAATTGAACAACTTCAGAAAGGTGAAGGTGATCGAATAAATGCTTATCTTGAATTAAAAGCCCTTAACAGCGAACGATTAAAAGGCAAATTATTCATAGACTCCCCTAATATGGGTGTTTTGCCATTAAACCCCATTAACTCGATGCTGGTAAAACATATCATTGAAAACTCTGATGTGGTTTTGGTTTTTACTGACCTATTTGAATCTGCTGCGCCATTACTTGACGAAGTCATCGAACAAATTGCCACTCATCAGGACTCCAACAAGTTTATTTATCTGATTGATGAACCTATCGCTACAATCAATCCAACTAAAGCCAATGAAATCATTCTTTCCTGGCAAAGAAGGCTGCTGGGAAGGGATCTCCATACTGGGCAGTTCATTATTGTACCTAATCAACAAAACAGCATTAATCCTCAAAGCAAAGTCGATTTCTCGGAAATAGACCAACGCATGACAAATGCCTCCTTTGATCGAACTTATCGAATTCTTAATCTGCTTGAGAAAAACATACGGGATGTTGAGGACATCGTCATACCCGAAGTAAAAAATGGCATCAAGATCTGGAAAGAACGCGTCCACTTATCAACCCTATTTGTGGTGAGCCTAATTGTAATGCTAGGTATTGCTGCAGAAATACAATTCGGGATCTTAGAGGTGTTACTTGATCCCATTATCGGCTCCATTGCGATTGGCGTAGTAGTAGCCATTCTGGTGCCTATCCATATACTCCTCAGCAAGCTCCATGCAAAACTCATTGTTAATAAATTAAATGAGCTACAAAAGGAACTGCATTTGATGGAGAACCTGGCAAATCTCTTCGAAAAGAATATCACTTTCGTACGTATGCTCTTACCGATTTATGAGTCAGCGGGCTGGAATAAAAAAGTTAAAGCGCAATTAACCCATTTAACAGATAAAACTAAAGACCTGGTTCAGTCTTTAAATGACATATTTAGCGCCACAGAAGAACAGTTACCCCTACAGACTACCCCTAAAGAAGAGCACCATACCAACTACCTGGATTTATCCAAATTAAAAGAATAATCCGATTGTATCAATCAATGAAGAAACGACAGAAATGATGTGACTAACATGATATCGACAGAGCTTCTTACGCAATATTTGCCTTTGTGCTGGCTTAAACATGACCCACTCAAGCTAACCAGATCAGTCAGTTTTTTTAAAACAAACCTGTTGATTTACTTTATTGTGGAGTATGTCATGCAAGCCAACATGACAGACGACCCTTTTGAATCTTTTGTTGAAGTATCAATACAAATCTTGCTGACTTTGTTTTTCATCGGTTTTGTTCTGCACTTAAATAAGACCCTGTATGCGTATATTCAAGTTATTTCATCGATATTAGTCTGTGCCAATATCATATCTATCTTCGTTATTCCTGTTTTGGTCTGGCTAACCGTCGATGAAAACATTTTAAGCTATTATAGTTTGAGCCTTTTGTTCGTGTGGGAGTTTACGGTTATATCGTATATCCTCAGAAAAGCCCTCACCATCAACTCTATAGCAGGATTAGCGCTCTCGGTACTTTACTTTTCAATAACGTACCTAGGCGCTTTTGCACTGGGACAACTCGTCTGAGACAACAGAGCCTAACTATTTACGTACTCGGATATGAGACTTTGTAATTGATTCTTATCTAATTGTTGATTATCCACTTTAAGGTAAGCAACCCCGTCCTCATAGTGCAATGTCACTTCTTCAACACCATTAAGTTTCACTATTTCAGCAGCAAAATTATTTGCGGCCTGCTCACTGATCTCCTCTAAAGAAATAAGTAAATTAGCCCAGTAACGAGGCGGCTTCATACTCAGTGACAACAGGAACCAAGTAAATGCAGCGATGGCACAAAACAAAAAGACGCCGCTAGCACCCATCTGACCATAACACCAGCCCCCAATTCCACCACCCATACCGGCACCCAGAAACTGGCTGGTAGAATATACCCCCATCGCTGTGCCTCTTAAGTCACCCGGCGCAGTTTTTGAAACCAGCGATGGTAAAGTCGCTTCCAATAAATTAAAACCGGTAAAGAATAACCAGAGAAAACCAATAATACCGATTAAACTGGAACTAAACTGCATTAAACCCAAATCAGCTAAAACGAGTGTCGCAATAGCGCCAATAAAAACGGCTTTCATTTTACGTTTCTTTTCCGCCACGATAACAAACGGAATTATTGCTGCCATTGAAACGACAAAAACAGGTAAATAAACTTTCCAATGCTCAGCTGGCACTAAGCCCGCATCACGCATTAATAAAGGCAGTACCACAAAACTCGCTGTCAACATGGCATGCAGCACAAAAATACCGTAGTTAAGTCTTAACAATTCTGTGTTTTTTAAGATATTAAAAAACTGACTGGGCACCAGTTCTGCATCCCTATGCATTTTGGATTTTTGTGGATCAGGAACCAGAAACCGAACTACAAAGATGGCGATAAATGACAGTCCCGCAATGAGCCAGAATATGCCATGCACCCCAATCAACCCGCCGATAATCGGCCCAGCCGTGATGGCAACGCCAAAAGACACACCAATACTCAGACCAATTAAAGCCATGGCTTTTGTACGATGAACTTCCTGGGTTAAATCAGCCACCAAGGCCATAATAGGTGCGGCTATAGCGCCTGAGCCCTGAATAGCCCGGCCTAATAAGACACCGTAAATAGTGGTTGAGAGTGCGGCGACTACACTGCCTATTAAAAAGATGATTAAACCGCTAATGATAATCTTTTTTCTACCAAAACGATCCGACATCAAGCCAAAAGGAATTTGTAAAATAGACTGACTAATGCCGTAAATTCCAATCGACAAGCCAATTAATGCGGGTGTTGAGCCTTCAAGTTGTTCTGCAAATAATGACAGCACCGGCATTATCAAAAACAACCCTAACATGCGTAACGCATAAATACTGGCTAAAGACCACGTCGCCCGTTTTTCCGATGCCGTCATCGGACTTGTAATATCCTGCACTTGTGTCAAAACTAATTGCTCCTGGGCACCTAAAATTCAATCATGGCTGTATTGTAACAAAAACAACCCGCATTTCAGCAAAAGTAAAAACTTTAACAGCAATTCCCAATTTAAAGCCTTAGGTTTTAACTGGTGATTCGATCCCGCCATTTAGCATAAATTGCATCAGATGTTGCCAGTTATCAAAAGGGATAAATTGCAGTAGCGTACGTAAGTTTTCGAAGAAAGTTCGCCTG
>CAIPPE010000097.1 GCA_903866825.1 uncultured Methylococcaceae bacterium | reverse complement strand
TCAATACGATGCTCCGATTACGAGCGTTGAAAATATTTTAGATGCGATTGAAGTGCTAAAAAACATGCACAACAAAATGGTCGTATCGATGCCTAACGCCCAGGCAGAACTGGATGTGAAGAAAGCCCAACGACGAGCGGCGGATCTCCATAGTCGTATTGATTACGCGGAAAGTCAACTCAGATTCAGTTTACCAGTAACCAATTATGAATCTTTCCCACCCGAATTAAGCGCAAAAATTGATGCGCATAACAAGGCACATCAAATGCGAGCGGAGGCAGTTAATAACACTAAGCTGAAAATTGAAAACGAGCGGTTGGCGTGGATAAACAATCACGGATCGAAACGTCTCCGCAAAACGGTGGAGGCGGGATACAATGCACAACGGCTATACGTGCTGGAACGCGCGGCTATCGAATTCCCAAAATCTGTCGTAGATTTTGACAGTAATGCGGATTGGAAACCTCGCAGCTTACCTAGCGAGAACGCGCTTGAAAGGTCATTGGCAATAAACGACGCGCACCCGGACGACGATGACAGAATTGTCTCCTCTGTTGTTTGGTTGACAATTGATGAGACTGGACAGAAACTCGACAGTTACGATCAATACGAAGCAATTGCTATCACTGGTTATTTAGGACAATACACATTGCTTGAAACTGTGTAAGCCGAAACCGCCTACTGGTGAGCACACACAACAGGAGATTAAGATCATAGCTCTTTCCCCCGGCCTCTTGCCGGGACGTCCCTAAAGTCAAGCCTCCACGCGGCAGGGATGGATAACCAACCAATTGACTAAATCTATTTGAGACAGGCGCTATTAATGAACGATTTAACAGCACGAATTAACGATCAATGTGCGGGTATCCCTTTAGGGCGATACTGTTTGCAGGTAGCAGGAAAGTTCGTTTTCTTTTCCGACTCCCTTACAGATGTTCTTTACGCACGAACTAAATGGGGATTGAAGACTATTGAATTGGGCGTCATGCCTCAATTACACGCATTTGATACCCTGACAGGAAACGAAATCAGTCTAAAAACTATTGTCACCCATTGACAATCCATACCATTCCTGGTACTATACAGTACATTACAACCAAGACAATGGACGACCTTACAATGAAAATACTAACTTCCTCAACTGAAAAGACAAAAAAAGTCAATTCTAAATTGAAACCTCGTGTTGCCTTCGACACGTCGGGGGCGATCAACTTGAATCGACCTGCGTTCGATCTACTACCTATTAAGCCCACCAAGGATGCAGAAATTCTTGTGGATCTTAGTTTTTCCGAGGACGGAAAAACCTTATTCGTCGTTCCACTCATTTCCTGTCTAAATGGTTCGCCATTAACCCTGCAGACCAATAAAGTCACGGGTGAAATCATTGGCGGCTATTTAGGGCCTGCAAGGAAGGGCCGTCATGCCGCTATATGCGTAGAGGCTAAAATAGAATTGCCAGGGCGTTTCTATTCGACAGGTATTACAACGTGTGAAACAGACGAAGAAAATCCGCGCCCCGCACTTGGAATCCTCCTTTCGAACGTCATAGCCTCATCTGAAAAAGCGCGGTCGGTAAAAGACGCTGCTATAGCATCCGCGTTTACATCTGAATTGAAGGCTGAATTGAAGGCTGAATTGAAGGCTGAATTCCAAGCAGAACTTGATGCCGATGAGCCTGAAACGGAACCTGAATCATATAACAGCGCTTCCCCACTTCCTTCCGCGAAAGTCATCAAAACAGCACTTCCCCATGTAAACAGCAGGGGATTGGACGGTTACGGGAGACCTATTGCATGAAACTTTTACAGATCATTGCAGGAATCCTGCTTTTCTCCATGCTTTCGTCTGAAAATTTCACGTTGAATTTTCTAGCGATTCTCATTATTGCCCTAGCCATAGTGATTTCACGCGTTTATTAATCGAAAAAGTGCTTCGATTTTAGGAAGCCACAAAGGAATTAACAACATGTTACCACAGTACCATATAACGACTCCCCTATCACTAGACCATTTACATGAGATGGTCCCAAGCGCGTTCGCAACCGCCGCACACGAAAGCAGGTCTGATCGATATACTTATATCCCTACCTCCGACGTTATAAACGGCTTAATGAAGGAAGGTTTCCTGCCTTTTGCAGCCAAACAGGGTAATTCGAAAATCAAAGGCAAAAGCGATTTCACAAAACATATGATACGTTTCCGTCATGAAAATTCTATGACGAACAGTAAAGGGGATTCCCTTCCTGAAGTGGTTTTAATCAATTCACATGATGGAACTAGCACGTATCAACTTCTTTCAGGTCTATTTCGTCTCGTTTGCCTCAATGGTATGGTCGTGCCTGAAACAAGATCATCATGTATCCGCGTCCCGCACAAGGGCAATATCGTAGATGATGTTATCGAAGGCAGCTTTAAAGTTTTGGAGGAATCCAATAACATTATCGAAACTGCGAATTTATGGCGTGAAATCGAACTTAAACCCCGCGAACAGCTACTGCTTGCAAAAACCGCACACCGGATACGTTTCGAGGCTGCAGACGGAACCCTGGATACTCCGATCAAGCCTGAACAACTTCTTATCCCGCGTCGGCAGGATGACGTCGGAGATTCCTTGTGGTTAACACATAACCGCATTCAGGAAAATATCACGAAAGGCGGCCTTTCAGGAATCCGTCACGAGATCGGTCATCGACACCGGCGTGTAACTACCCGGAACGTCAATAATATTGACCAAGACGTCCGATTGAATCGATCTCTATGGGAGCTTTCAAGCCAATTGGCACAATGGAAGCAGACGGCCTAACACCCATACACGTAATGGAGTGTTAGAAATAACACTCCATGAAAGGATACTTCCATGAGAAAGTCATACTACATTACCGACGAAATCGAATTAGAGAATTTTTTGTACGATATCCCAAAATATCGCTTGCAGGAAATCCATGATTGCCTACCTAAGGGACGTGACTGTACTAAATTCCTACGTGAATATGTTGAGGATATTTTCCATGTCACGGTAGATCCAGATTTCGCCGTTTCATATCTTAATGAATATAATGGCGAATTCGGTACTGCCTGTCTAGAAGATGATAGCCTTGCAATTGGTCTTTTATTCGTATCCTATGATCGTGCATTAAACGATTTCACTAATAATCATCGAAAGGCAAAATCCTAATCCATGTACCGATACTGGAAACACAACCAAAGCGCCACATATTATCAATACCCTGCAAAGAAGAAACCGGATGAAAGCTTTATTCGAGTTTCATATGAAGAAGTCATTTCCATGTTCACGCGGCTTTTCACTGTTGAATTATTGACAGGAAAAATCAAACGTCCATATCAGAGGTAAAATTATGTCTATGAAAATACCCTGTTGTATGTGTAAGTACCCTGAAACTAACATACTTTTAGGGAACCGCATTCGCCATATTGGCTTACCCAAAGATCGGCAATTTCATCTATGCCGTGCATGCCAAAACCGTCTATATGACATTGCAGCACCGTTATCCTGGAATTTCATGCACTTGGAGTACAGTCGATCCTTGCTTTTACGAGGATCAAATGAGGGCATAACAATCGATATTATATCTATGTCCAATGAAACACTGCAATTAACCATGCAACCTGCATACTGTTCAGATGCCAACTATGCAATTCATACTGTCGTTTCCTATAATGCTGGAAAAAGGCTTGCAAGAAAACTACGAAATCAGTATGTGTTGGATGTATTAACCCAAAAGGTAAAATAATGTTACTCACTGAAGTATCTCAACTAAACCCTAGCGTACCTCATTACGCACAAATGGCTATTAAGTCTAATCCGCATGGTACCTTCGCATCCGAATCTTTTACAGATAGCACACATGTATTAATCGATTCTTGGGATGCAGGAAAATCTCTAAGATGTTCGGACGCTTTCAATGTGTATCTAACGTGCTGCTTCTGCTATAATACCATAACAGAATCTTTAGAGCTTCATATGTGGAAAATCCTACCACGAAAATCTTCCACATGGAAGGAAATCTATACCAATATCAACATATCAAACATCGAGGAATGTTTTGCGTTCCTACGTTCCATAGCGTTCGATTCCATGAAACGGTTCAGCTGCGTTCCTACAGAAGAGACCTTCAAAATGTTTCGTCAAACAACCTGCATTAATAAAATGCTACAACGTCACTAGGAGATTATAAATCCATGTCAGATATTACAGATGCACAAAAAGCTACGCTTGAAAAATACTTTTCAGAAGTATTTCAATACGTAGACGGGCGTATGTCTAGAAAACAAGAGTTAGATCTTAAATTATCTCATGGATACCAACCTAAAAGCGTTAATATCCCCGATTTTACCCTGAAAATACGTCTTGCTTAACCCTAGAAGGATAACACCATGTCAAAAGCCACTAAAATCGAAGCTTTAATTCGTGCGAATGCAGAAATACTTGTAAAGAATCCAGTGAAATTCCATATGGAAACTTTTCAGCAAATGCATAAAGTGTTCATCCACGTGGAGAAACCACGTCCGCAAAATTCCTGTATACGTCATGCAGGTGCCTATTGGGTTTCTATTTACAATACCCGCAAGGGGGAAATCACGAATCCACTATCATTTTTTCCCTTGTACTAAGGCGGGAGCTATAAGCCTATCCGTAACCGAAAATAATCGTCAAATCTATTGACATTCCATGCCTTACCGGGCATAATATAGTCACAAGGAACCCAATACTATGACACAATCCATACTTACGAAGTATCAAAAGAAAACAGTCTCTAAGCTTTTCACTGAAAATAAAGTGCAAAAGCGTATTACCGTTGAATTACGGTACGATGATGAATGCAATAACGGTCACAATTCTTTTACCCTTACTACCGAAATCCGTCAAAAAGATCGTCGTATCCGTGATTGTGAAGCTTACGGCTGCATCCATGACGAAATTTCAAAACACTTTCCCGAACTGCAAAAATACATCAAATGGCACCTATGCAGCTCCGAAGGACCTCTGCATTACATAGCTAATACCCTCTGGCATGCGAGAGATTCCGAGTCCCGGAACTTAGACGCCGCGCGCCGATGTGCTATATGGCCCGAAGCAACCGACGACGAACTGACAAGCCAAAACCTTCGTGAGTTATTAGACGCACGTCTACCGAAATTGCTTGAAGAGTTTCAAGCAGATATGCAGGAATTAGGATTTACTTTTTAACCTATACAGGTTATGATTCCTGCATAGATGAAGCAAAGGCTTTCATCGACTATTATATCACACGAAAGTAGCCTCCCATGTGTATTTTGGTTTACCTCGCAGCCGCAATAATATTCTACTCATTTATTGTTGTGACTGCAAAGAAAGAAAATTAACAATGATACCTTACACTGTTCACGTAGAATTCCATGAAGAAGATAATTTTGCAACAAAAGTCGTGGTGCATCATGACTTTCAATACGATCCCTCTTTTGTGGCTGTATTTCGTTCTAATGATATCATAGCCGATATCATAGCGGCTAACGAAGTCGCCAAAAATTGCTTTAACGCAAAAGCAATTTACCTAATGGATATAGTTGAAATGAAATCTGTTTTATGGACAGATAACTCCATACATAAGAGTTTCACAGAAAAGAAAGAGGATTAATTCCATGTCAAAAGCCTATTCCGTAATTGGTCGTTCCCCTAATTCCTTTTTTAGAAATTCGCAAGGGACTACCAAAATAATTATCTACGATTGTGGTCATAAGCATCGAACCCTTATGGGCGCTTTAAGTTGCTTAAGGAGCATAGCAAGGGATACAAGATCGACTGGTGCATCTATTGAAGTTTGGGCTAAAGACCAACAATTTGAAGGCAAGCGTGTAGCAGATGACGATATTTATGCTGTGGAAGATGACGCGACTCTGCGCATGCAGTATTAAGATTTACATTCATGCGGTCAAAAATCGAATACAAGTTCGAGATTCTGACAACGTTTTGTACTATTCATGACCATTTAAACCCGGCTTCTTGCCGGGACGTCCCTAAAGTCAGGCATCCACGCGGCGGGGATGGATAGCCAACCAACTGACAATAACGCAAACGTAGTTTCAAAAACGTTTGACATTCATCGGAATATATGGTATAGTCTTAGTATAGGCAAATTGCTGGTGAGCTAACGCAAATAGGAGACGAAAAAACTAATGTCACAACTACACAATGCGGCGCAAAACGGAGATTTAGATAGCGTCAATGCGCTTATCGCATCTGGTGCGGACGTTAATGCGACGAACCGCTACGGCAGGACGGCGTTGGACTATGCCGCGGGCTACGGACATACCGACATCGTCAATGCG
>CAIPPE010000096.1 GCA_903866825.1 uncultured Methylococcaceae bacterium | reverse complement strand
CGTTTTGGTTATGAAGCAAAAGGTGCCACCAATCTTGATGACCTTAGACAAAAGATAGGTACCGAATAGAATATTTGGTAGTGTCTCAGTTTGAATTTATCCCATCTTGACTGATTTCTAGTAATCGTTATGCTTGAGGGTATGGCAACAAAATCAAACCCTCGGAAAGACCTTAACCAGTCAGCTTTTTCTATTTTGCAGCAGGCTACTGGCGAAGTAGAAAAGGCTGCCATTGATCCAAAGAAAAAAGCCGCCCAAGAATCAGGGCGGCGTGGTGGGCTTATCGGCGGCGCTGTTAGGGCTTCTAAGCTAACCCCCGAGCAGCGCTCGGAGATTGCTAGAAAAGCAGCAAACAAGCGTTGGTCAACTAAGAAACAATCCTCAGGTGACTTTGACGACTCCCCCACGCCCCAGAAACGCCGTGGAGTACTTCGACCTCCATTGGGTTAAGGTGGATCGCCTCAGCAATTTCATTTTTAGAGAAATTTAATTCGCTCTCAAAGAAATTAAGCATGTCTTTATAAGTGGTTATATCCTCTTTTGGCAAGGGATGAGGTTCAGATGTTTTATAACCTCTGCTCGCTATTTGCCGCCAAATATATTGGGATTCCGATTTATCAATAGAGCCCACCGATACCGCTTTCATTAACAGGGCTTGAGCTGACACCTTCCAATATGCCTTTAATACAAAAAGATCTTGAAGTCTAACCTTTCCAATTCTTGTGAAATGTGGCTTTAATTCAGAGCTCGGCAGCAGAAATTCGGAAGCAAATTCATCCGCCTCTTCTTCCATGGTTTCGCTTGGAATTTGGTGAAGCACTAAATGTGCAAGCTCATGAGCCAATGTAAAGCGCCATCTATCCCCGGTTAAATTATCGTTAATAAAAATAATCGGGGAAAGCTCATTTAGTCGTATGCTTGTTGCATCTATGCTTCTCATGCCAAAATTTACAGGAACAACAATAGCTCCAGTACTTTCGATAAGTTGTGTTAAATTTTTTATCGGGCCATCTGGTAAATTCCAGTAGGATCGCAATGACCTCGCCGCAAGTGTTGCTGACCCATTGAAGTCTTCGGCAAGGTCGTATAGTGGTAACTTTCTTGACGCCTCAATGTCTATCGATTTCAAAAAAAACTTCAAGTTAATTCTTAGTATATTCACAATGCTTTGAATTTTCTTGCGCTCGATTGAGGATATTGTGGCCTTCTTTCTATAAAAATATGCGCTTGAACCAAACCCCAGTAACTCTTCATTTTGCGTAAAAAAATCAATTGGAAACTGAAGCTTATCGACCAATAAAGCAGTCTGCTCCAGGCTGGCTGATTTAACACCGCCCTCTATTTTTGCAATGGTGGCTTGAGATGCTCCTATAAGTTTGCCCAATTCTTCTTGTGTTAATCCGCGATATTCTCTCGCCAATACGATCATGTCAGGATTAAGCTTTTCCATTTTCATTAGCAATTTGAATAATAGTTGCTTCCTTTTTTCTCTTAATGCGATTTACCTTCTTACCGCCTTCCTCGTCAACTTTCTTAGCAAATAAATCTGAAACAATCGACTCGCTTCCGCTTTGAGTCAAAAGAACTTCCCAATAATTGCTTTTGAGGCCGCTGGGGCAAACCAAATGAACCGCCTTCAATTGCCCATCTTGATCCAAAATATATCCTGCCTCTAGATTGTGTGAGGCTTCAATTCCGGCCAATTGGAGTTGCCCCCTAAAGTCTTTTACTTGCTTTGTTGGTTGATTTTTAGATATGTAAGATTCATCAAATTTTTTAAATCGAATTGCGAGTTTTGCATCTACTACAAACATATACAACTTTTTTCGCTCAAGAACTTCAATCCCTTCTGTCTGCTCCACAAACTTGGTTGCCTCATGAACCATATGACAATGAATAATGTGAGCCTTACAACTATCCGAGTGAAT
>CAIPPE010000095.1 GCA_903866825.1 uncultured Methylococcaceae bacterium | reverse complement strand
ATCTATGCGGTGTTCAAGCTGGAATGCTTGAAGATAAAACACAAGGTTAATCATTTTGCACTACGAACCAAGTTATTCCTCAAGGCTAACAAGATAGCCTATGAAGAGTTACGGAAATTACAGGCTGCGTAACATCAGTTAATAACTTTAAGAATAGTACCAAAACTGGGATTACCTTCCCCAGATAGAGCCTTATATAAACTTTCTCTCCCAAGCCCCGTATCTTTCGCCAATTGCGTCATGCTACGCGCTTTAGCAACATTACCCAAGGCTTTAGCAATAAAAGCCGCATCGTCGCCTGCTTCATCAAAACAAGCCTCTAAATAAAGCCTGATATCCTCTTCAGTTTGTAAATGCTCTGCCGAATCTCAGCGTTTTAATGTAACCGTCATTGCTCCCCCTTGATGTTATACGCCAACTGTAATGCAATTTTAATATTTTGCTGCTGGGTTAATTTATCACCACCAACTCATAAAATTACAATTTCAAAGCCATCACTTTTTTGCATAAAATAAACTATAACCTGGCCAGACATCAACGCGCCTTTCTAATTTAAGTAGAGTGCTTATTTTCAATTTGGACGGTTGTCCTGGTGAAGAGCATAGTCTCTTTTTTCAAAACCCTTGGCTATTTATGGAAAAAACCATCAAATAGATTAGTAAAAGGGTTCGAATACGATAAGGGACTGCATTCATTAGGTTGGCGTAAGTCATATAATACTTACAAAGAGCGCACTCATTACAGCTAATAAATACATCGATACTCGTCCGTTACCCCAACTATAACATTCGCTGACAGCATCTATAACATTTGGTAACAGCGTATATTACTTTTTATGACTAGGTTTAAAAAGCCTCTAATGTCATAGTTGCTTGACCCGACTGTAAACTATGCATTCAGTCGTTGTAGTCTATGCATTGAGTCTTTGTTGTATATAAGGTGCATCGAAGTAGTATATGAGTGAACACAATGTATTAGTTACAAATCGATAAAAAATTAAGAAATACCATTTACAAATAAGACGACCGGTCGCATAATTATGCCATGCAAAAAATCAAACCCAAACAATTAAAAAAACACAGGCTCCTCGATCAAGGGGTCGCATTACTATTAGAAAAAGGTTATCACGCGACTGGATTAAAAGAGATCCTGGATACAGTGCAGATTCCTAAAGGTTCTTTTTACAATTATTTTGATAGTAAAGAAGCGTTTGCTGCGGCAGCCATTACGCATTATATCGAACCGTTTATTATCCGTTTATCGGGGTATTTAGACGATCCTGAGGCCGATGGACTGGCTGCATTACGCAGCTATTACTTGGGATTGGTCACTGATGTTGAGCAAGCTGGCTTTAAAGGAGGATGTTTACTGGGTAACTTGATGGGCGAAATTGGCGATACTTGTCCCTTGTGTCAGAAAGCCTTGCTCGATGCAGTAGACCGTTACAGTAATCTGCAAAAATCAGCATTAGAACGTGGACAACGACAAGGTTCTGTTCGATTAGACCGATCTGCAAAAAGTATGGCGGATTTAATGCTTAATGGCTGGCAAGGCGCGTTATTAAGAATGAAAGTTGAACAGTCGATAGCGCCTTTAAAAGCTTGCTGTAAAGATTTATTAGATGATTATTTTAAAGCATAAGTTGACTAAGTTACTCTCTTAGTTAAATAATTAAATACAGGGGAGGCTATACTTCCTGTATTGAACAGGCCATTTTGTGGCCTTTTTCTAACCAAATAATAAAGACGACCGGTCGTTTATTATAGCAACACAACTACAATAATATTTGAGGGGAAGCACGATGAATTTTAAACTCACTACGCTTAGCGCGGCTTTTATATTAAGCCTTGCCAGCCTTTCTGCCAATGCCGATGAAACGTGTGCATCACCGTACTCGGCTAAAATTACCGGCCAGGAAGATTTTGTTTACATTTGGACCCTGGGCGCAGAAGGCGTGGGTGATGAACAGGACAAGCTGGTTACGGTCGATGTTAATCCTAAGTCTGCTAAATACGGAAAAGTGATTGGTAGCCTGTCAGTAGGCGGCCGTAATGAAGCGCACCATTCCGACTTTACCGATGATCGTAAATTCCTCTGGGCTGGTGGACTGGATACTAACAAGATATTCATCTTTGATGTAGCGACTGATCCGGCGAAACCAGCACTGACCAAAACCATTACCGACTTCGTTGCTAAAAGTGGCGGCGTGGTAGGTCCACACAGCCTATATGCCTTACCTGGACGGATGATAATTACCGGCTTATCCAATAATAAAGATCATGGCGGTCGGACGGCTCTGGTTGAATACAGTAATGCGGGCGATTATATCGCTACTTACTGGCTGCCGACTGATAGTAATCTGGAAGGTGCCATTAAATCAGGAAAATATGCCGACGGTTATAACTACGATGTCAGGGTATTACCCCGTAAAAACCTGATGCTGACCTCTTCATTTACCGGTTGGTCGAATTACATGATGGATTTCGGCAAGATGTTGGCAGATCCCGAAGCCATGAAACGGTTTGGCAACACCGTTGTGCAATGGGACTTAAATAGTCGTCAACCTAAAAAAGTATTTGATGTTCCAGGAGCGCCTTTAGAAATTCGCTGTGCATGGGATGAAAAGCATAACTATTGCTTTACCAGCTCTGCACTGACTTCAAAAATCTGGCTGATTTATCAGGATGACAAGAACGAATGGCAAGCAAAAGATGTTGCTGACATTGGTGAACCTGCCAAAATACCCTTACCTGTCGACATCTCCATCTCTAGTGATGACAAAACCTTGTGGGTCAACACCTTTATGGATGGCAAGACGCGCCGCTTTGATATCAGTGATCCATTTCACCCCAAACAAGTGTTCGAGCAAAAGATCGGGGCCCAAGTTAATATGGTCTCGTCCAGTTGGGATGGTCAAAGATTGTATTTCACCTCTTCACTCCTGGCTAACTGGGACAAAAAAGGCGCTGATAATGAGCAGTTCTTTAAAGCCTATAGCTGGGATGGTAGTAAACTGACTGAAAAGTTCTCAATAGACTTTACGAAAGAAAAGTTGGGCAGAGCCCATCAAATGCGCTTTGGCGCGTACTCTTTGTATGGCAAAGAAGCTAAATTGTAAGTTTTGATTTAAGTATTCCTTGGGTTTAATGCCCTCTTCTATGCCTTATGGCATCATGAAGGGGGCTTCAAGAAATAGCAAATCAACGCCAATCAGCGCGACACCCTCATTTAAAGGGTAACAGAACGTCATGAAAAATCCTTATCTCTTCAGCCTTTTCTTAATTCTGATAACCTCTTTAGCACAAGCCCAAGAACCCAAACCCTTGGCAATGGGCTACTCAGAACTCCCTTTTAAATCAGCAGCACCTGGCAGCTATCACTTGCCTGTGATTGGCCCTGCAGCTGACGGTGACGTTTTAACCAGCGAAAACCAGCCTAAGCAACTCCATCAGTTGATGGGCAGTAAGATCGTGTTACTGAGTTTTATTTATGCCACCTGCAGTGATGTTAATGGCTGCCCGTTAGCAACCCAGGTGCTACACAAGATTAGCCAACAATTGCAAAAGCAACCGGAGTTGGCAGACAAGTTACGCTTGTTGACCCTAAGTTTTAATCCTACCCATGATACGCCTGACAGGATGCGCGAATACGGCGAGAGCTTTAAAACAGGCCATTTCGACTGGCAGTTTCTGACTACCCGTGACGAAGCCGCCTTGCAACCCCTACTCAATGCCTATCAACAAAATATACAGAAGATAGTTGATGAGAAAGGTCAGTTTACCGGCACCTATTCCCATTTACTACGGGTGTATTTGATTGATACCGATAAAAACATTCGCAACATCTATAGTGTAGACTTTTTACATGCGGACACGGTCATTAATGATATTAAAACGATAATCATGGGCACTCAGCAAGCCGTCACAGCAACGCCCGCAAAAGCTGAGGGCTTATATGAGGCGGGTGACAATAAACAAAATTATCAGGACATGGATTATCAAACCCGTTCGATAGCCTTGTCTCAGCGTCAAGGCAAAGCCATTGACCTGATTAAATTCATCCATAACCCGCCGTTAGGTTTACCTAAACTGCCTCAACCGAAAGACAATCCTGTTACACCTGCCAAGATTGCCTTGGGGCGCAAGTTATTTTATGACCGTCGCCTGTCTTTAAATAACACCTTTTCCTGTGCGATGTGTCATATCCCTGAACAGGGCTTTAGTAATAATGAAATGACTACAGCGGTCGGTATAGAAGGCCGAAGTGTGCGCCGGAATAGCCCAAGCCTCTACAATGTCGGTTATGCACAACTGTTATTTCATGATGGCCGCGAAAACAGCCTGGAACAGCAGGTGTGGGGGCCACTACTGGCACATAATGAAATGGCTAACCCGTCTATCGGGTACGTCGTGGATAAAATAAACAACAGTCCCGATTATAAGCACTTATTTGAGCACGCCTTTAATAAAGGCCCGACCATGGAAACCATTGGGCAAGCCATAGCCAGTTATGAGCGCACCCTTAATTCCGCTGATTCAGCGTTTGACAGAGGGTACTACGGAAAGCAATCTCAGGACGAGGACGTTAAACGAGGCTTTGCTTTATTTAC
This sequence comes from uncultured Methylococcaceae bacterium, assembly GCA_903866825.1. Classification (GTDB taxonomy): domain Bacteria; phylum Pseudomonadota; class Gammaproteobacteria; order Methylococcales; family Methylomonadaceae; genus Methylobacter_C. Next base: position 27,129 of record CAIPPE010000095.1, on the reverse strand, counting down.
GGGTAAAGCGGGGTGTAGTCTTTGCCATACGATTGATAAGACCTCGGCACTCTTCACTGATCAAAAACGCCATAATACTGGTATCGGTTATGCGGCTTCTATGCTGAAAGACCCTGAACACCAAAAGGTACAAGTAGCACCCGGTGTCTTTGTTGATGTCCCTAAGCAAAATTTAACGGGTTTGAATACCGAAAAGCCTAATGACTTAGGGTATTACGAAATCAGTCAGGACCCTAAGGATCGATGGTCTTACAAAACGCCTACACTACGCAATATAGCGCTGACTGCTCCGTATATGCATAACGGTTCTTTGGGGACCTTAGAAGAAGTGGTCCGATTTTACAATCAAGGCGGCATTGTCAACGAAAACCAGTCACCGCTCTTAAAGCCATTGAATTTATCCGATTCCGAACTCGCTGATCTGGTTTCTTTTTTAAAAGCCCTAACGGGCAATAATGTTAAAGATTTAGTATCTGATGGATTTGCTGCACCGGTAGGAGACCACCTTTAATGAATGCACTTTCAATCCCCATTAAGTTTAATTGCCAGTACCCATGATAAAACTAATTATCCGCATATCCCTTTTTTAGATAACCTCCCATTCGAATTAACGACATCACTATGCGTTATAATAGCTCTACTCATCATGATGAGCTTGAACCTAAAATAAAAATAACATTAAGGAGAGCCGATCATGGCTTTAGTTTCATTACGACAACTTTTAGATTATGCAGCAGAACATAGCTTTGCCATTCCTGCATTCAATATCAGTAATATGGAGCAGGTTCAAGCCATTATGCAAGCAGCCGATGCCTGTGATAGCCCGGTTATTTTGCAAGGCTCTGCGGGTGCAAACAGATATGCTGGCGAAGTCTTTTTGCGGCATTTAATTCTTGCAGCCGTTGAACAATATCCTCATATTCCGGTCGTTATGCATCGGGATCATGGTCCTTCACCTGATATCTGTGCTCAAGCGATTCAATCAGGCTTCAGTTCAGTGATGATGGATGGCTCTCTGCTAGAAGATATGAAAACGCCCGCCTCTTTTGAATATAACGTAGCAGTTACACGTACGGTAGTCAAGATGGCGCATGCTTGCGGCGTATCAGTTGAAGGTGAAATTGGCTGTTTAGGCTCATTAGAAACCTCATCAGAGACCCAAGATCACAGTCAGTTATTAACGGACCCTGATGAAGCTGCTGAATTTGTAAGACAGACCCAAATAGATGCGTTAGCTGTAGCCATTGGAACGAGCCATGGCGCTTATAAATTCAGTAAGCCACCAACCGGAGAAGTTTTGGTTATTAGCCGCTTAAAGACCTTACAGCAACGCTTGCCCAATACTCATTTTGTCATGCATGGATCAAGTTCTGTGCCGCAGGACTGGCTAAAAACGATTAATGAATTTGGGGGAGAGATCCCCCAAACTTATGGCGTACCGGTTGCTGAAATTGTTGAAGGAATTAAATACGGTGTCCGTAAAGTCAATATTGATACTGATTTGCGTATGGCATCTACAGGCGCTATTCGTCGATATGTAGCCCAACCAAAAAACGCCTCGGAGTTAGATGCTCGCAAGATCTATAAAGCCGCTAGGGATGCCATGCAAGCACTTTGTCAATCACGTTATGAAGCATTTGGTGCTGCTGGACATGCCAATAAAATTAAAGCAGTTCCCTTGAGTGAAATGACTAAACGCTATTAGTGTTTAGCCCGCCCGGCTTTGATAAACCTGCCTCCAAAATCCGACATATTATGTTCTCTTAAATTAATTGCTATTTCCGATCTGGAGACGCAGTAACAGCGCGGGAAGCATCATACTTTACAAAACTTGCAATGGTCTGCGAAAGCGATTGACCGAAATTGGTTGTAGCCGCAAGTAAACCTTTTATTGACTCCTCTACTACAATACCATCCATACTATAACTCGTAGAGGTTTCACTATGCTCATCGGAACCACTAGCCTTAAACATTAATGAATTGTCTGCAATATGAATTACTTTTCCATCGATAATAGTCGAGGTCTTAATCTCAACTGCTGGAATTAAGAATGAACCAAAAAGCGTAAGGTCAGCAATTTTTCCCATTCCAGATTGCAAAGTCCTTTGATCCTGCTGGTAAGAAACTAAAACGATGACATCAACACCATACAGCGCTTTAATTCGATCAAGAAGCGATACTTTTGTTTTTATATCATCATTGGCAACAACAAAAACGGACCTAACGAACTTAGGATTGGTTAGAAGCTGCTCCTTTATCTTATCTGCCGCCATATGAAGTGTGGTATCAGGCAGATGCTGATATCCAGTGCCATGCACAAAAACAATTCCAACTGATGCTGGTAATGTAAGCGGCTTTTTATCAACAACCTGACGTGAATCCTTCACCTCACTAATCACATCAGCCAAAGGCACAGAAGAGGAGCTTTGAATAAAATTAGTCCCTGTACATCCTGACAGACTCAGCACACTAAAAACAACAAAAAATGTGTATGTTAGAAAATTGGAAAACATCTCTCTAGATTTTAATACTTCATTCTCGACATTTCTATCAAACATAAGCCTTTCCATTAAGAACCCTTAAAAGTGTCTTCGGACATACAATAAACATTCCTGCTCTCAATAATCCCAACGTATCTAGCAGTATATAACTGAAAAGCTTATTTAAGCAAAAGCATAATTAACTCGCCAGCGCGTTAACAGCCGATGTCGATTCTAAACCAAAGGCTTCAGCGACGGCTGGATAGGTTATCAAGCCCTTATAAGTATTAAGTCCATGTTGCAATGCCTTATTTTTACGCACAGCATCCAGCCCTTCGTTGGCTAACTGCAAGGCGTAAATAGCTGTTTGATTATTCAGTGCAAAGGTACTGGTTCGTGGCACAGCACCTGGCATATTAGCGACACAATAATGGACGACACCATCAATTTCATAGGTCGGATGACTGTGTGTTGTTGCTCGTGTTGTCTCTACACAGCCGCCTTGATCAACAGCGACATCCACAATGACTGAGCCATTCCGCATTGAAGGCAACATGCTTCTGGTAACCAGCCAAGGTGCTCGCCCACCAGGAATTAACACAGCGCCTATCACTAAATCCGCTTCGTAAATGACATCTTCAATATTATATTCATCGCTGATACGGGTTTGCAATTGTCCACGATAAATATCATCCAGATACTTTAATCTATCGTGGCTTATATCCAGAACAGTGACTTGAGCACCTAATCCGACAGCCACACGAGCAGCATTTGTACCCACAATACCTGCGCCTAAAATAACCACATTAGCAGGAGCAACACCGGGAACGCCTCCCATTAATACACCTCGACCACCGTGTGATTTTTGTAAATAGGTCGCACCTACTTGGGTTGCCATGCGCCCGGCTACCTCACTCATTGGCGTTAATAATGGCAACTGCCCTGATTCTGTTTGCACGGTTTCATAAGCAATACCGGTTGCACCACTGGCTAATAAAGCATCAGTCAGGGGTTTATCAGAGGCTAAATGCAAATAGGTAAACAGTATTAAATCTGAACGTAAATAGTGATACTCTGGGGCAATGGGTTCTTTTACCTTAACCACCATCTGTGCAGCCCAGGCTTCTTCAGCGGTGGATACTATCTTGGCACCTGAAGCGATATATTCCTCATCTGAAAGCGCACTGCCAACGCCTGCTTCTGATTGAACTAATACTTGATGCCCCCGTTTAGTTAAGGCTTTAACCGCTCCCGGAGTTAAACCAACTCGATTTTCGTTGTCTTTAATTTCTTTAGGTAGCCCGATTCGCATATTTAACTCCAGATTGTCATTATCTATTGATAACGTGCCACGTATTAAATTACTTCCCGATTTTCATTCTGAGTAAAGCTTAGCATGGTTAAAGGACACGCCAAACATTATTATAATAATTAGGGTCACAATTTATAACGACCTCCCGTGTTAATCAATACCTGACACTCACATTAACGGGGTTTGACTTCGGGTTACTTAAATAATCAAAAACAATCGCCCTGTAATATCCTCCCTCAACCAAATCGAAGCCAGAGTTTCGTGCGAGCAAATCTGACTTTTTCTCATCTATTTGCTGCAAAATGCTGGCACTACCTAAGGCTGAGAGCTTTGAAGTTAATTGAGTTAATTTTTCAAGCAGCACTTCATCATAGACTTCTGTTTCCAGATTTCGGGCCGACAAGCTGACGTAATTGGGCGATATTTTTTCTATTAATTTAAACGCTTCGCTGTCTGACGTAAGATAATCAAACTTGAGCGCCGTTTGATAGCCTCGGCGATGATAATTTTCTAATCCATTAATCAATCCCTGGTAATAAGGGGCGTATTGACTATTGACTGACAAAACGATGACAACGTTTTTAGTTTCTAAACCACACTGGGTAATCACTTCTTCAAAGTAAGCCCCATGATCCTGTTTAATACCCAGTATATGCCTCGGATCAACCTCTAAAAAAAGCGCCCCTTCCAGGTGTATCAATGCCAAATAATTAAGCATATGCACGGTACGTGACAAACGATCAAAATTAATGATCGATTCAAAATCAGCAGAAGGCAAACTCTTATTGGCTAAAAGCGCTTCAATTTCATTTGCGTATAGGTGCTGGGTTTTGTTATGGGCAACGGTGATCTGCGCCGAATGCCCAACAATCGACGTTGGCTTCAGAGCTTTCCTCAAAGGTGTAAGTGAACTACCTATCCGAATCGGACCAAAGAGTCCACTAACAGCACCTTCTTCAAGTATAAAAGGCCGAAAACTTGAACGATGCTCACGTCCAAGCCTATCATTAAAATATTCGACTAAATGTTGTAATGGCATAAACAATATTCCAGGTTTAATTATTAACCAATTTCACAAAAAATGTTTTTATTGAGCAATAATTAGTTATGATTGCTAGGTCCCAGTAAAAAAAGCGGGCTTATAGCCCGCCGCGAAAACTTCCATGTACACAGGAGACGAGACACAAAAATCCATTATGTAAAAACAATAACCCAACTATAAATTCTTTCAGAAATTAACAATAGCTTATTGCAGTTTTTTACATAAATAAAACGATATAAATAGATTCATATATCTTATTAAATGATAAATAATAAGCACTGATTATTGATCTGACACATTTAAACCTGGAACATCTACATTAGTCTTTTAATAAATGCATTACATAACCACCTTTAATACTTAGAATATTGGACTATTAATGCTAAATAACCGGTTTATTAATCAATTAATTAACAGTTTTTTTGATTTATCTCCTATATTTGCGGTCATATTACTTTTTCAGATTCTAATTATTCGCCAACCATTACCTAATGCTATACAACTTATTACGGGGACCTTCTTTGTAATTATTGGTCTTACACTTTTTATCCAGGGCTTAGAACTCAGTCTATTTCCACTGGGTGAATCAATGGCTTATTCTTTTGCTCGTAAAGGCAGTTTATTCTGGTTATTAGCGTTCGCTTTTTGTTTAGGGTTTGGTGCCGCTATTGCCGAACCCGCCATAGTATCCGTGTCCAAACAAGCCGCAAACATTGCCAGTATCCAGCACATCATTAAGCAAACGGACAGCGCGAAAACCTATTACGCCTTAGGACTTCGTATTACAGTCGCTTTATCAGTCGGTTTAGCTATCTTAATTGGCGTTTTTAGAATACTCCGTGGCTGGCCGGTGTATTACCCTATCTTCTTCGCTTATGGCTTAATTATTTGCTTAACACCCTTTGCTCCCTCTGATATTGTTGGCATCGCCTATGATTCAGGAAGCTTTGCAACATCGACTATTACGGTGCCTTTGGTTACTGCGCTTGGTGTAGGCCTGGCCACTGCAATTAAAGGCCGAAATCCTATGACAGATGGCTTTGGTATGGTTGTTTTAGCCTCGTTGATGCCTATCATTTTTGTGATGCTTTACGGAATACTCCTATGATTGAATGGCTGTATCAATTTGGTCTGGAATTTCTCAAAACATGTAGAGATTTTCTTCCTATTGCTATTGTGCTTATAGGCTTCCAGTTTTTTATTATTCGTAAACCGCTTGCTAATCCTAGAAGAATTGTAATCGGCTTTGTTTTTGTTTTATTGGGCATAGTGTTTTTCATGGAAGGTCTGAACATGGCTTTATTCCCACTCGGAAAATTAATGATTTCTCAGCTTACGACTCCGGAGTTTTTAGGCATTAATTCTGCTGAAGTAGCGACATCCTGGAGAAACTATGTCTGGGTTTATGTTTTTGCAGCGAGCATCGGTTTTGCTGCTGCTTTGGCAGAACCCTCTTTACTCGCTATTGCTATCAAAGCAGAACAAATTTCGGGTGGAACCGTTCGTGCATGGGGATTAAGGTTGGCTGTCGCCATAGGATTGGGTTCAGGCTTGGCATTAGGCGTTTTCAGAATTATCACAGGGACAGATCTTTATTTTTTTATAATCAGTGGCTTTATAATTGCTGTATTACAAACCCCGTTTGTTCATAAATCAATTATTGGAGTTGCATTTGACTCTGGCACTGTTACAACAACCATGGTTACTGTACCTTTAGTTACTGCTTTAGGTGAAGGCTTGGCCCAAGCCATTCCCGGCCGAAATCCACTAATGGATGGTTTTGGACTTCTTGCTTTTGCGAGCTTATTTCCTATCATTGCTGTTTTGAGTTACGCTCTGATTGCACAATGGCTCAATAACCTATCACTCTCATCATCACCCTGAGGAAAGTCATGCATTTTAAATTAATCATTGCCTTTGTAGAAGACGATAAAACCGATATAGTACTGGATGCCGCACGCAAAAGCGGCGCCAAAGGAGCAACCGTCATCAATCATGCCCGTGGTGAGGGCCTGATACAATCTAAAACATTTTTTGGATTGACCTTAGAGTCTCCCAGAGATGTTTTGTTATTTTTAGTTGAAGAACATCTTAGTCGACATATTTTAGAAAAGATTGCTAAAGTTGCAGAATTCGATAATCAACCTGGTACTGGTATTGCATTTCAGATTGATGTTGAGGATGCTATTGGTGTTATGCGGCAGGTTGAAGAGTTAACCCATGAAATTGGGGATAAAATATGACCACAAAAAATACCCTGATTCGCGTAAAGGATGTCATGAAAACAGACTTCGGCACTATTGACGGTATCGCAACTGTAGCCGACGCTTTAATAAAAATGAAGTCTCTCAAAACCGCTGTACTGATTGTCAACAAGCGGAATGAAAACGATGAGTATGGCATGGTTACTTCAGGGGATATTGCACGCCATGTGCTTGCAAGAGACCGGGCACCTGATAGGGTTAATGTCTATGAAATTATGAGTAAGCCCGTCATCTCAGTTCATCCAGATATGGATATCCGCTATTGCTCGCGCCTTTTCGCCAACTATAACCTGGTAAGAGCCCCGGTTCTCGAAAATAAAAAGGTCATTGGAATGGTAAGCCCTAACTCATTAGTACTTGATGGCTTGTACAAAACCTTTCAATAAATAGCATCCAATCGAAAATAGAAGTACAATTTACACTAGCAGAGTAAAGATATTGAACGAGGATCTCCCGGTTATCAATGTTGTAGTTCTGTGTTAACCGTAAGTATTTATTTTAGGAGTTTTTCAAAATGGCAACAGGCACTGTAAAGTGGTTTAACAACACTAAAGGTTTTGGTTTTATAGCACCTTCTGATGGCGGCGAAGATGTTTTCGTTCATCACTCAGTTATTCAGGGAGAAGGCTTTAAAACTTTAACTGAAGGCCAAACCGTGACTTTTGACATCGAATCTGGACCAAAAGGCCTGACTGCGGTTAATGTTTATCCAAAATAAGCGATAACCATCCCTGCGTCAGAAAAAGCTCTTGTTGTTTAACAAGAGCTTTTTTATTGAACCCTACTTAATCGGAATATCAATTTATAATTATTTTAAGGGTCTACCTTTAGCATCCTTATTGATATGCCCAGACAGCAAAAGAACAAATTCTATAAATCCCCATAAGGCACCATAACCTAAAGTTACGGCTGTCAAAGCCAACTGGCCCAAACCTAACCAATAAAAACCCAGATAAAATCTATGTAACCCTGCAAAACCAAAAAACAATGCCAAAGCTGAAGCAACATATTTATATTTAACTGCTTTTGGAGGCTCTAAAGTGGCGCCTACCAGATTAATTTCGCGTGCAATAGTCTCTTCTACTTCAAAGTTTACATCATCACCTTCATCTGGCGGTACTTGCGCAACCCAGTCATCTAAATGAAACGTAAAACTTTTTTCTTCACTTGTTACAACCCCTGTTTGAGTGGTTGGGTCATAACTTTCAATATATCCAATCATGTATTTTCCTTACGCTGTAAATGACTACCCAGAATTAACTGATCCTTGTATCTATGTAGCGTGTAAGTAAAAGCTTGCAAAATACCGACTAGGCTTCTGCTGTCGTTGGATCGATTATGCCTTTAATTTGAGAAATACGATTTGCAGGAAATCCACCTTGTTCAGCATGAGTTCTAATAGTCGCTTCATCCGGTGCAATATAAACGCAATAAACTTTATCGTCTGTTACATAGCTTTCAACCCACTGAATTTTTGTACCCAACTCTCTTAAAACACCGCAAGATTTTTGCGATATACCTTGTAGATCTTCAGCTGTTAAAGTACCAGCGCCTGGGATTTCACGTTCTATGATGTATTTTGGCATGCTTATGTCTCCTGATTTATAGTCAATATAATGGGTTATTATTTTAATATGTGTGGAAATTATTTAAGCTTTCTGATCGATTTACGCCGTAAAACCCACTCATCCTAGAATAATAGGACTGCTCGTCTTATTTTGTCAAAGGCTATTTTTAATCAAATCGTTAACTAATCGCCCAGATTGATCAATCCTTCAATCTGGTATTCATCATAGTGCATATTCTTATCTTATCAAACCTGTCACCTGTTCCAGGGAAACCCAGACACCTTTTCTTGTTTGAAAACGCCCTCAAATTATAATGGCTATCAGTAATTTTAACCGGGAAAAGAGGGTTAGCCGGATATAGGTTAATTGCTTCCGCCTTCTATACAATAGATCAGTTTACCGGCCTGTAAGGTATGGGTCACCCGACCTTTAAATGTCTGCCCCCAATACGGCGTATTCATACCTCTACTTTTCCAGCTTTCTGCATTAACTTCCCACTCTAATTCAGGATCAAAGACACAGACATCTGCGTTAAAGCCTACCGTTAATGCCCCACTCTCAATACGTAACACCCTGGCTGGATTAGCGGTTAATGAAGCAATACCCTGCTCCATCGTGACCACACCTTCTGAAACTAATTTAAGCATTAAAGGTAACACTGTTTCTAAGGACGACATACCGGGCTCAGTTTCTGGAAAGGCGCCCAATTTGGCATCAATATCGTGTGGTTGATGATCAGAACAAATGCTATTAATGGTGCCGCTGGCTAAGCCTTGGCGCATATACTTTTTGTCTTCTTCGGTGCGCAAGGGTGGCAATACGTGATAATTACTATCAAACGGGGTAATATCATTTTCTGTTAAATGCAATTGATGAATCGCCACATCTGCACTCACTTGCAAGCCATACTTCTTGGCTTGGTGAATTTTAATCACCGAACGCCGACAACTTAATTGCCCAAAATGTACTCGACAGCCTGTTAATTCAACTAGTTCTAAACATTGGGCTAAGGCAATGGTTTCTGCGGCTTCCGGGATACTGGGCAAACCATAGCGGGTAGCAAATGCCCCTTCGTGAGCACAACCATTATTGCCCAACCAATAATCATTAGGTCGAAACATAAACAATAGATCGTGACTAACCGCATATTCCATCGCGCGCCGTAAGATTAATAAATTTCTAACCGGATGATTCGCATTACCAACAGCAATACAGCCTGCCTGTTTCAGCGTTAACATAGCACTGAGTTCCGTACCTTCGAGTTGACGAGTCAATGCAGCAATCGGATATATTTGTGGATAGTCTGCCTTTTTAGCCAACTCTTTTATCAATTCTGCAACGGCGGGTGTATCAATAACGGGATTAGTATCCGGTTGTAGACACAAGGTTGTTACACCGGCACTGGCTGCTGCTAAAGTTTCGCTTTTAAACGTGGCTTTACGGCTATGTCCAGGCTCACGTAAGCGGGTGCTCAAATCGATAAAGCCGGGACAAACAATCTTATTTTGAGCATCAATAATCGTCTCAGGCTTAAAACCAATAGGCTCGTTAGTGACCGAAACAATTTTAGCCTCGTCAATGTAAATGCAGCCAGTACGATTAATCTTATTGACCGGATCAATGAGTTGACCGTTTTTTATCAGTATTTGAGTCATTACATTATTCCCTGCTTCTGCATTGCCATTGCCATAATCGCCATCCGAATCGCAATGCCATTGCTGACTTGCTTAAGTATCACTGATTGTGGGCCATCGGCCACTTTTGATTCAATTTCAACACCACGATTAATAGGGCCTGGATGCATAACAATCGCATCAGGCTTCGCCATTTTTAATTTTTCTTCGGTGAGACCAAAACATTTAAAGTATTCGCTTTCACTGGGTAACAGTGCCGAGGTCATGCGTTCTTTCTGTAAACGTAGCATAATCACCACATCAACATCTTTAAGCCCCGCATTTAAATTATGAGAGACATTGACCCCCAGGCTTTCAACATGGGCAGGTAATAGGGTTTTGGGAGCAATAACACGTACCTCTGGTACACCCAGTGTATTTAAGGCTTGAATCTGTGACCTCGCGACTCTTGAATGCAAGATATCACCGATAATAGCCACCCGTAAGTTAGAAAAGTCTTTCTTTATTTGCCGGATAGTAAACATGTCCAGCATTGCTTGAGTGGGGTGAGCGTGTTGTCCATCGCCCGCATTAATCACACTGATATGAGGCGCTGTTTGTTGCGCAATAAAATGCGCCGCGCCGCTAATGGCATGCCGCACTACAAACATATCCACAAACATGGCTTCAAGATTGCGTATCGTATCCAAAAGACTCTCACCCTTTGAGGTAGATGATGTCGCAATACTCATGCTCAATACATCAGCTGATAAACGCTTAGCCGCTAATTCAAATGTTGTGCGGGTTCGAGTGCTATTTTCAAAAAAAAGATTAACAATCGTCTTACCCCGTAATAAGGGAACTTTCTTGATCTGTTGATCAGTCATACTAACAAAAGACTCCGCTACATCCAGAATTTCTGTCAGTAATTCTTTTGGCAACCCTTCGATGCTCAAAAAATGCTTCAATTTGCCTTCTGAATTTAATTGGAGATTGTCTTTCATAATTTATGCAGCCACTGTTAAAGTTTGTATCTCAATAGCTAAAGGGGTTGGACCTGTTAGTTTAATCCTTTGCCCTTTGTTTAAGATGATACTTGCACCTACACAATCTGGACTTAAGGGAATTTCTCTCCCATCACGCTCTATCAATACACCTAAAATTACTTGATTAGGACGACCATAATCAAAAATTTCGTTTAAAGCAGCCCGAACTGTTCTTCCCGTGTAAAAAACGTCATCAATTAGAATAATATCCCGCCCATCCACTTGAGCTGGTAACTGACTGGGTCTTACATTGGGATTAACGCCAATTTGGGAGAAATCATCTCTATAGAAGGATATATCCAATAATCCCAAGGGATCAGCAAGTTGTAAACGTTGATACATTTGCTCAGCGACCCATACACCACCCGTACGTATCCCTATCATGAGTGGATTAACTAGATGCCTTTCAATAATGGTTTGTTTTAATTCGGCCTCTAATTGATTGAGTAATCCAGGTATCTCTAGCATTGATTAATCCTTCTTGTGTTCATTTAACCAAGATTGCAAAATAAGTTGGGCGGCTAACTGGTCTTGCACTTCCCACAGTTTAGTCGCGTTAAGACTCACCTCATCAAACAACATTTGTTTTGCTTCAAACGTTGTCAAAGCTTCATCCTGTTGATAAACAGGGAGTTGATAACGGCCTTCTAATTGGTGGCAAAATTTTATCATACGTGGAGTTACAGGATTGTCTGATCCATCTCCTTGCCTGGAGATTCCAACGACTAAACCACAAGGACGCCACTCCTGTATTAATTTACTGATAGTTTGCCAATCAGGACTTTGATTAATCGAGCGAATCGTCTGTAACGGACTGGCTGACCCCGTGATCGTTTGACCTACAGCAACCCCTATTTTCTTATAACCAAAATCAAAACCCAAATAGGTATCTGCACTGGTTTTTGTCAATAATGGATCTTGCATTATTTAAATTATGTTTTTAGAACAGTAAATCTGCATTAGCAATGCCCTGCCTGCGTCGTTAATTGATTAATATCAATGCCTATTTGTTTTGCCGCCCCCTGCCAGCGTTTATCAAAAGGCGTATCAAATAAGACACTTTTGTTAAACGGAGTATTAAGCCAGGTATTGGCTAATATCTCTTGTTCCAATTGACCTTCACCCCAACCTGCATAACCTAAGGCCACTAAATATTGCTTAGGGCCTTCATTAACAGCAATGGCTTCAATAATATCTCTTGAGGTCGTTAAAGATACTGAATCAGAAACAGGCATAGTAACATCCCATTTTCCTTCCGCAGTATGTAAAACAAAACCATGCTCCTGCTGTACTGGGCCTCCTGCAAAAACCGTCATTTCTGATGCACTCGAAGACGTAACGGGTATCTTCATTTGCATAAAGATCTCACCTAACTTCATCTGAGTAGGCCGATTAATCACTATACCCAATGCACCTTCCTTATTATGTTGACACAAATAGGTGACAGTATGAAAAAAATTAGGATCTGCCAAAGTTGGCATTGCTATGATAAATTGATTGTTTAAGTATGTAGCTTGATTCATGATTTTTAAATTAAAAGTTAGAGTGATTTAAACAATTATTCATTGTGTAACCAACCCTGATTCATCAGAAAACTTCCAAACACGGGTTATAACCAAAACATCAACCTCTTTTCGCAAATCTAAAGGTAATGGCGGAAAAGGAGCACTCATTCGAACAATTTTTTTTGCGGCCTCATCAAGTTCTAGGTTACCCGAAGATTTATTGATCCGGATACTATAAATACTTCCATCAGCATTAATACCCACATCCATTGTCAATGTTCCTGAAAAATTTTTCTTTGCAGCTACTTCAGGATAATTAAGATTACCCATTCTTTCCACTTTAGTTTCCCAATCTTTCATATATTGGGCCGCTATAAATTTGTGAGTGCTCACTGAATCAACAAATTTAATTTTAGTTTGCTCAGCACTGGGCTGACTCTGTCTTATTTCAGTGCCTAACTGTTTAAGTTGTTGTTGTAATGATTCTGCAGTTAATTTTGGAGCTGTTTGAGGTTTACTAACTTCTGCATCCTTACTAATCACTTCAGAATTATTTTTTTTTGGTTGAGAAATGATCTTTTTTTCTACCTGGGCGTTACTCTTTTCGTGAATAATTTTTTTAACCGGCTTTATCTCTTCTTTAGGTTTCTTGATTACCTCTTTAGGTTTATCAATTTGAACCTTTTCAACCGTTGAAATTGCTGGAGCAGATGGATCTGGCTCGGGCTTTTTTACTTCTTTACCGGCACCCAAATGATTTTCTTGGGCTAAAAAATCAGATTTTTCTGGAAGATTATTTTCAGATGCATTAACTAACGTTATATCGATCGGTTTATTAATCTGGTCTGGCTGAATTGGTGATGTTTTAATGCCTAGTAAGAAAGCTGCATGCACAATCAGTGCTAGCAAGATAGCGATCAATAACGAATTATTTTTCTGAGGCAAAGTGGTTGAGGGAATAAACATCGCCTGCATATTCATTTCAGTGAAGTGTCTTTTCAATATGATCCATTAACTGACCCGCTATATTTAAACCAAATTGCTTATCAAGCTCTTGCACACAAGTAGGACTGGTGACATTTATTTCAGTCAATTTATCACCAATGACATCTAGGCCAACAAATATTAAACCTTTTTCACGCAATGTTGGCCCAACCTGTTGGGTAATCCACCAATCTTTTTCCGTTAATGGGCGACCCTCTGCGCGTCCCCCCGCTGCTAAATTACCTCGTGTTTCACCGTCAGCAGGAATACGTGCTAAAGCATAGGGCACAGCCTCGCCATTAACCATTAAAATACGCTTATCGCCGTCTTTAATTTCAGGTATATACTTTTGAGCCATCACATAACGACTTTTATACTGTGTCATGGTTTCCAGGATAACACTCAGATTGGGATCATCCTGACGTATATGAAAGATAGAGGTTCCTCCCATACCATCCAAGGGCTTTAAAATAATTTCTCCTTGCTCACGCAAGAAACTCCTGATTCTGGAAGGCTCTCTCGCCACTAATGTTTCTGCACAACATTGCGAGAACCAGGCAGTAAATAACTTCTCATTGGCATCCCGCAACGATTGCGGTTTGTTAACCACATAAACCCCCATACTTTCAGCGCGTTCCAGTAAATAAGTGGCATAGATATATTCTTGGTCAAAAGGAGGATCTTTACGCATTAGAATAACGTTTAGTTCATCCAGTGGAATATCCTGCTCACTGACAAACCGATACCACTGCAATGGATTTCGTTCCACTGTAAGTGTCCTGGTTCTTGCGTAGGCTCTTCCATCCCTTAGATATAAGTCATTAAGTTCCATGTAATGCAGTTCCCACCCTCTAGCCTGTGCCTCAAGCAACATGGCAAAACTAGTGTCTTTTTTGATATTGATATGATCAATGGAATCCATGACCATGCCGAGTTTGATAGGCATCATTGTCTCGTTTTAATGACTTAAGGAAAGTATAATGTGTCTTATTTTATAGATAGTTATTTACCTTGAAAAGATTTTTTGGTATAAAGATCGGCTAACTTTTAAATTTAGGCACTACCAAGAGGTTAATTATGTCTAGAGTATGTCAAGTAACAGGTAAACAACCCGTTACAGGTAATAACGTATCACACGCAAACAACAGAACCAAAAGACGTTTTCTTCCAAATCTGCAACATCACAGATTTTGGGTAGAAAGTGAAAATCGTTGGGTGCGTCTTAGAGTTTCAACTAAAGCAATGCGTATCATTGATAAAAATGGCATAGACGCTGTATTAGCGGATTTGCGTAAAAACGGCTCAAAAGTTTAAGGAGATAGAAAATGCGCGATAAAATTAAACTAATTTCTACCGAAGGCACTGGCCACTTTTACACCACTACAAAAAACAAACGTACCATGCCAGAAAAAATGGAGATCAAAAAATTTGATCCAGTTGTACGTAAACACGTTATCTATAAAGAAGCCAAAATCAAATAGACTTTGATAAACTTCTTGTTAAGTGCTTAAGATGACTACACCTAAGTTTGATGTAGTCATCTGCCGCTTATTAAGACCAAATTCCGCATTAATAATCACCAGTGATTATTTCGAGTTTCGCGCATTGAATAAACAGCTAGCAAACTAACCAATGCGGCTATTGAAACATAGCCACCCACCCAAGACAAGCCCCCTTCTGAAACCAGGCGCTGTGCAATATAAGGTGCAAATGAAGCACCCAGTATCCCTCCTAGATTATAGGCTGTTCCAGCACCGGTATACCGCAAATGGGCGGGAAACAACTCCGGTAAGAGAGCTCCCATTGGTGCAAATATAGCACCCATTAGAAATAGCTCCATCGACAAGAAAACCGTAATAATCAATGGTGACCCTGTCTTTATCATAGGCTCTAAGGTAAACCCAGATAACAAAGCCGCGCTACAAGCAATCAGTAACACGGGACGTCGCCCATAAATATCACCCGCCCAAGCTGATAACGGCGTAGCAATCGCCATAAAAATAACGGCCACACACAACATTCCCAGAAAATACTGCCGCGAAATATTGAGTGTGTTAGTGCCATAACTTAAAGAAAATACCGTTGAAATATAAAACAGTGCATAACAAACAACCATCGCCAAAGCGCCTAATAACAGAGGGGCGAGATGACAGTTGAGTATTTCTTTAATAGGCAGTATTGATCGTTGGTTCTGCTGTAACACTTTCGCAAATACAGGCGTTTCTGCCAACGCTAAACGAATGTATAAACCAATCATAACCAGGACAGAACTACCCAGAAATGGAATTCGCCATCCCCATGCTTTAAACTCTTGCTCGGATAAAAAGTAAGTCAGTAGCAAAAAACTACCCGTTGCTAAGAGAAACCCAACCGGTGGCCCTAGCTGCGGAAACATCCCATACAACCCACGCTGACCTTTAGGTGCATTTTCTGTTGCAAATAACGCAGCGCCACCCCATTCCCCCCCTAAACCGATCCCTTGTCCGAATCGACACAAACACAATAACGCCGGCGCCCATACTCCAATGGCAGCATATCCAGGCAAACAGCCAATAAGCGTCGTAGAAATCCCCATCACTAACAATGACGAAACCAAGGTTGCCTTGCGTCCAACTCGATCACCAAAATGCCCAAATAACATGGCTCCCAAAGGACGGGTTAAAAATGCAACAGAAAAGGTAAGAAACGCACTCAATACCTGAGTCGCCGAATTTCCATCAGGAAAAAACACCGGCCCAATCACCATGGCTGCCGCCATTCCATAGATATAAAAATCATAAAACTCGATAGCCGTACCTATAAAGCTAGCAAAGGCGATACGGATCATGGAAGGATTTAACCCTTACCCACTCTAAATTCATGACCTTTCCAGCCATAATAGCAGATGTATAAATATCCGAGAGTCGGTACGAAAAAGGCATGTTGAATGCCGATGCTATCTGCAAAAATACCTTGTATCGGTGGCAAGATAGCGCCGCCTACAATGGCGGCGCAAATAATGCCAGAGCCTTGACCAGTATGTCTGCCTAAGTTTTTTACTGCTAAGGAAAATAGGGTGGGAAACATAATAGAGTTAAACAATCCCACGCCAAGAATACTCCATTTAGCCATTTCACCCTCACTAAAGATGGCTATAATGACCAAGCTCATAGCCATAAAGGCATTAAATAATAAGGCTTTGGCCGGATGAATCTTTTGCATGACCAAGGCACCGATAAAGCGCCCAACCATTGCCCCACCCCAATAAAAAGCCACATAATGTCCAGCATCTTGTTCTGATAAGTGCGCAATGCTGGACTCACCTAAAAAGCTGATTAAGAAGCTACCAATCGAGACTTCGCTGCCTACGTAAATGAAAATACCCAGAGCGCCTAAAACTAAATGCGGATAACTCCAGGCACTAGCTGTGTCAGCAGTTAAGTCCTCAGTCACCCTGCTATCACTGTCTGCTAAGGGGCTGCTAGCCTGTATTTTGGGGAGTTTAAGCAAGGCGAAAATAACGGCAATACCCAATAAAGCCGCAGCCAGCAATAAATAAGGGCTTTGCACTGCGGCGGCTTGAGCCGCTTGATACGTGGATAAAGTGTCTGTATCCAGTGCCTTAATTTCTTCGGCACTCTTAACCGCCGTCGATAAAATAAACAGCGTACCAAAATAGGGGGCTAATGTGGTTCCCAGCGAATTAAAAGCCTGTGTCATGGTTAAACGACTAGAGGCTGTTTCTGTAGGACCTAAAATAGTCACATAAGGATTGGCAGAGACTTGTAATAAAGTGATGCCAGAAGCCAACACGAAAAACGCACTTAAAAACAACGGGTAGGAATGTAAGCTGGCTGCAGGATAAAACAACAAACAACCTAGACTCGCCACCAATAAACCCACAATAATGCCTCCTTTATAATCAATTTTTTCAACCAAATAACCACTGGGTACAGAGACCACAAAGTAGGCGATAAAGAAGCAAAATTGCACTAGCATCGCTTGTGCATAACTCAAGGTAAAGACGGCTTTTAAATGAGGAATTAAAATATCATTTAAGCAGGTGATAAAACCCCACATAAAAAACAACGACGTTAAAATAGTTAAAGAACCGAAGTAAGGATTTTTATCCGATGGATTCGTTACGTTAACTGGCTTTGCCGTGTTGTTTGTTATATTAATCATGCAGGTGACTCTTAATTCTTAACCGTAAATACGACTGCTTCATTACCAACCATCACTTTAAACTCACCCGGCTCAACAATTCGTTTAAGATCAACACCAATGAATGAAAGATCTCGTGGCGTTAGGGTAAATTTTAATTTTTCTGCTTGACCTGGGTTTAGGTCTACTTTTTTAAAGGCTTTTAATTGCTTATTGGGCCGAGTCACGGACGCAGCAATATCATTGATATAAACCAATACGGCCTCTTTACCTTTTAAGTGACCTGTGTTTTTAACGGTTACCGATAGATTAATCGATTCATCCATTGCATAAGTGTCTTTTTCTACGGCTAACCCACTGGTTTCAAAGTGACTATAACTTAAGCCATGACCAAACGGATAGAGGGGTCTATAGGCATTTGGCTCCAGCGCTTCAATCGGCTTATGATCATATAAGACGATATCATTGGTATTTCTTGGATAAGAAATAGGTAGCTTGCCATTTGGATTGTAGTCACCATATATAATATCCGCAATCGCTTCACCACCTTCCATACCCGGCAAGAAACCTAGAATGACTCCCTTAGCCAGTTCTGCCTGAGCGGTAATAACCCGTGGTCGCCCTCCTAAGGTCACTAGAATAACCGGCTTTCCAGTAGCAAGTAGTGCATTCGCCAGATCAAATTGAGCTTGATCAAGATTTAAAGTATCAATATTACCAAAAACCTCAGTATAAGGTTTTTCACCTAAACATAAGATGATAACATCCTGGTTTTTAGCGGATTCCACTGCTTTTTTAACATCTATTTTGTCAGCAAAGGCAGTTCCACCTACATAAGTGACCTGCCCTGTAGATTTCTTTTGTAATGCTTTTAAGACCGTTAACTTATCGGCAGGATATAAGCTTTCATCATCGCCTTGCCATGTGAACGTCCATCCTCCATTCATCACACTCAATAAATTAGCCGTTGGCCCCGTGACTAAAAGACGGGCGTCTTTCTTGAGTGGCAGAATATTGTGGTCATTTTTAGCCAGAACAATAGATTCTCTCGCCGCCTGTTTATTAATCTCTAACGCTTCAGACGTTGCAAAGTTGCCTTCAGCGGGTAAGGGAGCAGCATATTGTTGATCAAACAAGCCTTCTTCAAACTTTACATTAAGAATTCTAGTGACCGCTTCATCAATTCTAGTTATAGGCACTTCACCTGATTGTGCCAACTCAAGCAATAACTCATAAAAAGAAAAATCTGAGGGCACCATACTCATGTCAACCCCCGCCATCACTGCAATTTTGACGGCTTCTTTTGGTGATGCCGCTAATTTATCACGGGTATAAAGGCGCTTAATATCTTCCCAATCAGACACTGTGAAACCTTTAAAGCCGAGTTCACCTCGTAGAATAGTCGTTAAATAGTGATAGTTTGCATGACCGGGAATGCCATCCACTTCAGAGGAGTTAATCATGATTGTGGGTGATCCTGCTTTTATACCGGCTTCAAAGCTGGGGAGAAAATATTCTCGTAGCATTCGCTCACTAATCCAGGCAGGTGTCCGGTCTTTGCCATTAAAGGGATAGCTATAGCCTACATAATGTTTTAAACAGGTCGGCCCTTTATTAGATAATGAAAAATCATCGCCTTGATGACCCTTTATATAAGCGGTTCCCAATATTGAAGCCAAATGAACATCTTCACCATAAGTTTCCCACAAACGTGGCCACAAAGGCTGACGACCGATATCCATGACCGGTGAAAAATTCCACTGTAATCCAGCAACCCTTAATTCTCGGGCCGTAATTTCACCTTCTTTAACACTTAGATCCGGGTTAAAGGTAGCCGCCATATTGATGGCTTGCGGAAATAAAGTCGAGTGCTGTATGTAAGTTGCACCGTGTATGGCATCGATACCATAAATCACCGGTATTCTTAATCTTGACTGTGCTGTGACCGAATGAATGGTCTGCATTAATTTTCGCCAAGTCTGAAAAGTCTGAGCTTTGTTATTCGGCGTGGACGGTGTATTAAGAATCGAGCCAACATGATACTTTAATATGGCCTCTTCTAACTTGGCCTGATCAATCAGGTCATCACCTTGTGGTGTTTGAGCTCCAAAGACTGAAAAATCAATCTGGGTCATTTGTCCGACTTTCTCTTCAATCGTCATGGATTCAAGAAGATCTTCAACAGATTGCTGTCTGCTTTGTTCCTGATTTCGCACAGAACACCCCACGAGGATAAATGACAGAGTCACTAAAATAATAGTCTTTATAAGTAAGTTCATTCCTTATCTATAGCTTCTTCTAAAGTACAAAAATCTGGATCTAGTAAGAATCGATCCGGTAATCAACGTTTATTCATTTGGCTTAGCCAACAAATTAACTAGAATTTGTTCATAAATCTGAGTCAGTATTTCAAGATCAGCTACGGCAATATGCTCATTGATTTTATGAATCGTCTCATTTAAAGGTCCTAGTTCGAGCACTTGCGCACCGGTAGGAGCAATGAAGCGACCATCTGAAGTGCCACCACCGGTATCATCGAGTGTTTCAAAACCCGTGACAGATTTAATGGCTGCATGTGTCGCGTCAATTAAAGCTCCATTTTCAGTTAAAAAGGGATGGCCTGATAATCGCCATTGCAAGTCATAGTTTAAATGGTGTTTATCCAGAATGGCTTTGGTACGCTGTTTAATGGTGTCTTCATCTAATTCTGTACAAAAACGCAAATTAAACTGTACCTCAGCAGTTCCAGGAATAATATTTTCAGCGCCGGTTCCGGCATTTATATTTGAAACCTGAAGACTGGTCGGTGGGAAAAACTCATTCCCTTGATCCCAAACTTCCTCAGTTAATTCTTTTAGAGCCGGAGCAAAACGATGTATAGGATTATCAGCTAATTCTGGATAAGCGACATGGCCCTGGATACCCTGCACAGTTAATTTGGCGCACAAAGACCCTCGTCTACCGACTCGAATGACATCACCCAGTTTTTTATCGCTAGAGGGTTCGCCTACGAGGCACCAATCGATTTTTTCTTGACGCTGTTCTAAGACTTCAACCACCTTCACAACACCATTAGTCGCGATACCTTCTTCATCACTGGTTAACAACAACGCAATAGAACCTTGATGGTCAGGATGATTAGCAATAAAGCGCGCAACAGCCGTAATAAAGCAGGCAATTCCACCTTTCATGTCAGCCGTACCACGGCCATACAGTTTACCATCAGAAATAGTTGGCTCAAAGGGGGGAGACTGCCAGGCGCTTAAAGGCCCAGGAGGAACAACATCGGTGTGTCCTAAAAAAGTAAATAACGGCTTTTGGCTGCCGCGTCTAAGCCAAATGTTTTGGGTGTCATTGAAGTTTAGGCGTTCTTCTTTAAAGTTTAAACCTTGTAGCCGAGAGGCTAAAAAATCCTGGCAACCCGCATCTTCAGGGGTGACCGATTCACATCGGATAAGCTCTTTAAGAAGTTCTAGCGTTTCACTCATAATAATTCAGTCTGGTAAGTGTCGGCTTTAAAGCCAACCAATAGTTTGAGGCCGGTATCTAAAATAGGTCGTTTAATGAGCGTTGGCGTCGCTAACATTAACGTAAGTGCTTTTTCTTTATTTAAATCACTTTGCTGATCAACACTAAGTTGTCGCCAACTAGTGCTGGATTTGTTAAGTAACACGGTCCAATCCAAACGCTGAGCAAAATCATTAAGCTGTTGAGACGTTAGCGCATCAATTCGAAAATCATGAAATTGATAGGCTAAGCCGTTTTGATCAAGCCACTGCCGTGCTTTTTTTACCGTGTCACAGGTTTTAATTCCGTACAGTATGTACATTTTTCTTTTTATAACTGACTATTCAATAACTCATCAATGCTCGGTAACTGTTTATCGGTTTTACAACGACTTTTATATAAATCAACAAACTCCATAAACGCTTGTTCGAGATCAGCTAAGATTTCTTCTTCATTATCACGCTCATCATCAGGAACGTCTTCTGATTCCAGATATTCTCGCTGTAAGTCAACTTCGCTGTTAAGAGCCAAGGTAGCGTAAATGACCGCATTATTTGATATTTTATCGCTCATGGTTATCCAGTTGTTTAGGGTTAAGGAAGTTTAAAAATAGTTAATCAGCAATCAAAACTAATTGTTACGGATTAACGAACGTTATTCAACAGATTTTCTAAAATGAAGTGTTAAACCTTGAAGAAAATTTCTAATGATTTGATCACCACATTCTCTATAATTTTTATGTCCTTTTTGTCTAAAGAATGCACTTAGCTCTCCTTTCGATATTTTAAAGTCTGCCAACTGTAAAGTGATGAGCATATCTTCTTCTTTAAAGTTTAAGGCGATTCTTAATTTCTTTAGGATGCTATTGTTATTTAATGCCAACTCTGGTTTTTTGGTTTGACCGGGTTTATCTTCCAAGGAGCCTCTTCTATAAGTAATCAAGCCTTTTAAGAACGCATCCATTGAGTCATTATCTAGTTCAACAAAACCTTCCTGGTTATCTTTTTTTAGTCGATTGAGTAAATCCTCTCGACTAATAACGACATTGCCCAGTGAAAATATTTGAATCATGATTGGATCACTTAGATCCAAAGCGTAACGCACCCGACGTAATACATCGTTGTTAATCATTATTTTTCCGTAATATGGGTATTTCTTTGGCAAACTTGCCTAATCGCAGTGTGAACACAGGCTTTAGTGGACTTAAGGTCAAGTTAGTAATGACTAACTCAACCCCATCTGATTAATCTCTTAATAATTCATTAATACCTGTTTTACTACGGGTTCTTTCATCAACCTGTTTGATAATAACAGCACAATATAAGCTGTAACTACCATCGACTGAAGGTAAGTTGCCGGATACGACAACAGAACCGGCTGGAATCCGTCCATAAGTAACTTCACCGGTCATGCGATTAAAGATTTTTGTGCTTTGACCGATATAAACGCCCATTGAAATCACGCAGCCATCTTCGACAATAACGCCTTCAACAATTTCTGAGCGTGCGCCAATAAAACAGTTGTCACCGATAATAGTGGGGCCTGCTTGTAAAGGTTCTAAGACTCCTCCAATCCCTACACCACCGGACAAATGCACATTTTTACCGATTTGCGCACAAGAACCTACCGTGACCCAGGTATCTACCATGGTGCCGCTATCAACGTAAGCACCGATATTAACGTAGGACGGCATCAAGATAGCGCCTGGAGCAATATAAGAACCATGACGAGCCACCGCATTAGGTACTACACGTACACCTGCTTTGGCGAAGTCTTCTTCAGTATAAGTTGAATATTTACATTCAACTTTATCGTAATAACGAGTATTGCCGCCATCCATTAAACGGTTTTCGTTAATTCTAAACGATAATAAAACCGCTTTTTTAATCCATTGATGCGTTACCCAGTCACCATCAATCTTTTCTGCGACTCTCAGTGTGCCATTATCCAGTAATTTAAGTGTTTCAGTAACGGCTTGACGAATTTCTACAGAAACATTGGCAGGGGTGATTTCGCTACCTTGTTCAAACGCGTTTTCAATAATAATTTGTGTGTTATTCATTGTGACATCTATAAAGTGTTAATAAAGTGTTTAATTCTATGGGCTGCTGCAACGCAATCATCCAGTGGTGCAACTAAGGCAATTCTAACATGATTGAGGCCCGGGTTTAGACCTGCAAATTCACGGGATAAATAACTACCCGGTAATACAGTAATATTTTCTTGTGCAAACAGTTGTTGAGCAAACTCAGTATCAGCAATCGGTGTTTTTAGCCAGACATAAAAACCAGCAGGTGGCTTTTCAATAAGGCACACATCAGCAAGAATCTCTATAAAAGCCGTAAACTTCTCACGATACAATTGACGGTTTTCTACCACATGGAGTTCATCTTGCCATGCTTTAATACTGGCTTGTTGTGTGGGTAAGGGCATGGCGCACCCCTGATAAGTGCGATATTGAAAGTATTGACCTAAAATATCCGCATCACCCGCTACAAATCCAGATCTTAGACCAGGTGCATTAGAGCGTTTAGATAAACTATGAAATACAACACAGCGTTTAAAAGTCGTATTCCCCATCGCATAGGCACTTTCCAATAAACCAACAGGTGGATTATTTTCGTCATCATAAAGTTCGCTATAACACTCATCAGATGCAATCACGAAGTCGTACTTTTCTGCTAAACACAATAATTTTTGATGCTCTGCTGTCGACATAACAGCACCACTAGGATTCCCGGGTGAACAAATATAAATTAACTGACAACGCTGCCATATCGCTTCAGGTACATCATCAAAATCAGGTAAATAGTGATTGTCTTCTACGGTATTTAAAAAATAGGGCTCTGCACCCGCTAATAAAACCGCACCTTCATATATTTGATAAAAGGGATTTGGCATGATCACAACAGGGTTTGTTGTTGGATCAATTAGACATTGAGCAAAAGAAAATAAAGCTTCGCGCGTACCACTAACCGGTAAAACCTGTGTTTCAGGATTAATGGTTTCAACCGGTAAGTGGAAACGGTTTGTAAGCCAGCTAGCAATTGCCTTTCTTAATTCAGGGATACCTTTAGTCGTTGGATAATTAGATAAACCCTGCAAATTGGCTAGTAAAGCATCTTTAATCAATTGAGGTGTTATATGCGCAGGCTCTCCAATCGATAATACAATCGGGGATTTATCAACAGGAGGAATAATACCTTGTTTGAGTTGTGCTAGTTTCTCAAAGGGATAGGGATGCAGATATTTTAAATTAGGCGTCATAACGATAGGTCATTTATGTGATCACTGTCATTTTAACGTAAGTTGTTGTCTCGGGTTTAAAAATGTACTTAACACAAAAAATCGCAATTGATAATTATTTTCATTTGTAAAAATAAATGATAACATTCCATCCATGTTCAATGCAAAATGATGGTGTTACACATGTTATGTTTAAATCGCTCTTTTTTATTTTTAGGTTCAATCTTTATCATGACTCTAGTCCAATCTGTAGAAGCGGGTATTGATCCCTTTGAGTTCCAGGTCTATGGCTATGCAACTAAAGGCAAAGGCAACTTCGATCCAGAATTATTAAACAGTTACATTGTTTCTGGCCATAAAGAAGGAGAGGGCGGGACGTCGCCTACTTATGCTAGTCAAGGTATGACCCGCACCGCACTTGAATTAGAGTATGGTATAACGGATAAAATTGACTTTGCTTATTACTTAAACT
Source organism: uncultured Methylococcaceae bacterium (assembly GCA_903866825.1). Lineage (GTDB taxonomy): Bacteria > Pseudomonadota > Gammaproteobacteria > Methylococcales > Methylomonadaceae > Methylobacter_C. Next base: position 1,947 of record CAIPPE010000095.1, on the reverse strand, counting down.
TAGCAAAACCGGATGGAGAAGACCTACAGTATGCGGGTTCAAAATTCCGCTTTCGTGGCAGACTTGCAGAGGCAGGACAATTACCCGTTGATTTAGGTTGGTACAGTGAAATTGAGTGGTGGAGTTCTACGTTTAATGATGATCAACTTGAAGCTGAGTTCATGATGACGATTCAAAAAGACTTTGGTGACTGGACGTTTATTGTGAATGGCCCTGATGTAGAAAAAGTGATTGTCGGAAGTAATAAAAAGGCTGTCTTTGAAGTGGGTTGGCGTGGTGAAGCAAGTTACCAAATTACAGAACACAATCGTTTTGGTTTACAATTTTATGGATCACCAGGTCAAATCAACAATATAACACCGATAGGCCAACAACAACATTATGTCATACCAACACTCCACACCGTTTTGTTTAATGCGGTGCCTACATCATTAGGCCTAGGTTTTGGATTAACACCGGGGGCAGATCTGTTTTTTCTCAAAGCCAACTTCCATTTTGGCGGCGATATTGATGAGAAGATTTTTGACTAAATGGAATAAGTGATGAATAGCCAGAAATTAGCCCTATCAGGAAACCTAACGGAAACCGGATAGGGCAAAATTGCTATTAGATTAAGCTTTTAAGAGCTGCAAAATCTTTTTTAGCATCTCTCAATTCTTGTTCAGCTTCTTGCAAAGCAGATTCTTTAGCATGTGATCCAGCTGATTTCAATTTTCTGTTAGCTTTTGCACGTGCGTTATCTACTTTATCATTCGCATTAATTTCTTTGCTTAAATCGCTAGCGGCTTTTATCAGTGCAGCTGCTTCATCGCCGCTTGCGCCATGACTAATCCCCTCTATAGCAAGCTGGATTTTTTCAACTACCAAATCAATCGCTTGTTCAGGTTTATAAGTAATTCGACCTGGATCAGATTCAGCTAATGCTGAAGTTGAAAAAGCGCCTGCAGAAGCCGCAATGACCAAAGATAGCAATATTTTTTTCAATGATTTCATATTTTTACTAGCCCTCAAGTTGTTGTAGTTTATAGTTATTCTGACAAATGATTGCTTAAGGTATTTGTCGATAACAATTCTACCATATTTAGAGAGTATTTAGCTCAAATAAAGAGATTTAAAAATTTTCAGGAAATATGGGGAATAGGTGGTAGGTGATGCCAATCAGATTCAATCAATCATTGAGATCAATTGAATCCAATCTCACAATTTACATCTAAAATTAATGTGTCAAATCGTATTTTGCTTTCATTTCTGAAAATGCTTTTAAAGCTGAATCCAAGCCTGCTTCAGCACCAGCAACATCACCTGAATCAAGTGCTTTACGAGCTGCTTTTAAAACATCAGTCGCTTTTTGACGTTGACGCTCAGTTGGCTCAAAACGAAATTCTTTTGAAGCTTGAGCAGCATCAAGAATATCTTTTGATGCGGTAGATAAATCACCACCTTTAACTGCTTTTTGCGCAGTTACAATGCCAGAAAGTGTATTTTCAATTGCTTCTTTAACTGCCTCTTCGCCTTTAGGTGCTGCCAAAGCAGATGAAGAAACCGCAGCCATAGATGCTACCATAACAACAGAAACTAAAACTTTTTTTAATGATTGCATTACTCGTTAAACCTCAAAGTTAATATTTAGACAATTTTAGTAGCTGGTACATTAAAATGAGGTTATATGCCTACAGCTTTCAATTTAATTTCCTAGCAACAGTGTTGGATTTTAACACAGAATATTAAATTAAAAATAATTCATAAGAACTGAAACAAAAAATTATTTCTAAATCTCACATCCAATAAAAATAAAAAACCAATAAGGACTGATTTCATCGAAATTAGTATCTGATGTTACGCAGCTACATCTGAAAAGGTGTATTATTTCAGTATGGAAAAAATAAAATTAGAACTCTACACAGACTACCTGATATGCAATAACGGATTCGCAACGGCGACCGGGTT
>CAIPPE010000094.1 GCA_903866825.1 uncultured Methylococcaceae bacterium | reverse complement strand
ATGTTTGTAAGCCAATTGGAAGTTCACTGCCGCATAGGCAGCTTAGAAAATACAAATGGATGGGCAAAGAAAAACCCCGACGTTCACTGCCGCATAGGCAGCTTAGAAATTAGCGGCAACACAAGCTTATACAGATATATTGTTCACTGCCGCATAGGCAGCTTAGAAAAAACTAAGGACGATGAAAATCATCCCATGTTAGTTCACTGCCGCATAGGCAGCTTAGAAATTGAGATAAATTTATCAACGATGCCGCTGCTGGTTCACTGCCGCATAGGCAGCTTAGAAAAAGAGCTTGATGCGTTTTTATCTTCGGTGTCCGTTCACTGCCGCATAGGCAGCTTAGAAAAGCATTGAAGCCTGTAGCATTAGTCAGCCGTTGTTCACTGCCGCATAGGCAGCTTAGAAAATTGATAGTGCTCCTCAACGGTAAACTTTCGAGTTCACTGCCGCATAGGCAGCTTAGAAACTCACATTGGATTCTATATCCCTTGTGTTACTGTTCACTGCCGCATAGGCAGCTTAGAAAAGGGAATCAATAAATGGATTTAGAGTACGGCGGTTCACTGCCGCATAGGCAGCTTAGAAATCACCTGTATACAAACGAGGAATGGTGTCACGGTTCACTGCCGCATAGGCAGCTTAGAAAATCGAGATTAGGCAAAAACTTAATCTTATTATGTTCACTGCCGCATAGGCAGCTTAAAAAAACACAATCGGAATTATTAAAATATTACGTAGTTCTGCTTTAGATCAATAAAAAACCATGAGTAGCGCCGGATTCGAACAGGATCATACAGGCGCAATGCGCATATAACCCTTCCCATTGGAAACAACTAATCATGGCAAAAACAGTATAGATGAAAAACATAACTAATTAAAATTGCTGATTTATATATTAACTATGCAAATATGAATTCGAAATCGTTCACTGCCACACAGGCAGCTTAGATAGGCTAAATCCTATACCTAATAATAAAATATAATAGATGTGTTCTTTACTTCCTTTAACCTAATCCGGATATAAAAATGAAACGCAGAAAATTTTACTGGCTGGTTACACTACTTTGATTTTGATGGGACAAATTAAGAACTCGTTGACGAAGCGAAAACGCCCGTGCAACGAGTATTTCTTTATTCTTAACCAATCACTTTGGATACAGGCGCACAAAAATCTGTGGTGCCTTGAGTTGTAATAGCAGCATAACGAAAAAAATATTTAGTAAAATCGTCTAGTCCAGTCATATCAAAATGGGCACTGGTACTGTAACCGGCGACTAACCAATCAGCTTCGTTTTCGGGTATTCCGCCTTTAACATATTGCCAGATATAGGCCACGGCGAATTCAACGGCTTTAGCCGTTAAGGTGATACTGCCGGCATTAGGGCCATCGGTTACAGCCAGGACTGCTTTTTGTTGAGGCACTGGTTGATTGGTGACAGAAAAACCACTGCTGAGTATCATGGCTTCGTTGCCGTCAGCAATTCTTTGTACATAAGCAGCTAAATTAATAAACAGGCTGTCTAACACTTTGCCTTTGTTATGCATGATAACTTTAGCAATATGACTGCCATCCGTGTTGGCTAAACAGCTTTGCTCATAATCGTCAATGGCTGCAATCGCATCAGCCAAAGTGACATCAGGTGTTAAATAGCTAGGGTTACCCGTTAAATTAAGGATCACATTTCGACAAAAGATGATCTTAACAGCAGGGGGGAGTTTTACAAAGTCTAGTAGTACCTTATATTTTTTCAAAAATTTCTCTTATATGGGAGGGGAGGGAGTTTATAACAATAAACATTCAATAACTGACAGTCATTGTAAAAGTTTTGAATATAAAGTCTATGCGTATAACTACCCATATAAAGATCAGCACATTTAGTGTAAGGGACACAACGATTACAGAAGGAGCTCATGGAAAGTTTGAGAAATCCATCGATAACAGCTGGATTCTCTGGGAAGTTTGAGAAATCCATCGATAACAGCTGGATTCTCTGGGAAGCTTGTGAAATCCATCGATAACAGCTGGATTGTCTGGGAAGTTTATGTAATCCATCGATAACAGCAGGATTGTCTGGGAAGCTTGTGAAATCCATCGATAACAGCAGGATTGTCTGGGAAGCTTGAGAAATCCATCGATAACAGCAGGATTGTCTGGGAAGTTTGTGAAACTCATCGATAACAGCTGGATTGTCTGGAAAGTTTGTGAAATTCATAGATAACAGCTAGATTGTCTGGGAAGCTTGAGAAACCCATCGATAACAGCTAGATTGTCTTGGAAGCTTGAGAAATCCATCGATAACAATTAAAACAAAGTGGCAAGCAACACTTGCCACTGCGTTTTTAGTTTAAATCGCTTTAAAACCAATATCTGTTCGGTAATAAATGTTGTTCCAATGGATACTATCAGCCAGTTCGTAGGCTTTAGTTTGAGCTTCCAGAATAGTGTCTCCCAAAGCAACAGCACATAACACCCGCCCGCCTGACGTGACTATATCATCACCCACTTGTTGGGTTCCGGCATGAAATATCTTTCTGTCCGCTTGTTCTTCAGTCGGTAAGCCAGAGATAATATCCCCTTTCTGATAAGCATCCGGGTAGCCACCGGCTGCCAGAACAACACCCAAGGCGGCGCGTTCATCCCATTCTGTGCTGGTTTTATCCAGATCACCGGTTAGCGCGGCTTCACACAGTTCGACGAGGTCGCTCTTCATGCGCATCATGATCGGTTGGGTTTCCGGGTCACCAAAACGGCAGTTATATTCCAGAACTTTAACCGTGCCATCGTTAGCTATCATCAAACCGGCATAAAGAAAACCGGTGTAAGGCAGTCCGTCATCAGCCATGCCTTTTAAGGTCGGGTTAATCACGTCACGCATCACAATGTCATAAACCGCTGGCGTTACCACGGGAGCAGGGGAGTAAGCCCCCATGCCACCCGTGTTAGGGCCTTTATCTCCATTATCGCGGGCTTTATGATCTTGTGAGGTTGCCATGGGTAGTGCATGTTTACCGTCGGCGATGACAATAAAACTGGCTTCTTCACCTTCAAGAAATTCTTCAATGACCACCCGATTGCCTGCTTCACCAAATACATTGCCTGACAACATATCTTCTACGGCATCAATAGCTTCTTGTTCGGTTTGGGCGACGATAACGCCTTTGCCGGCCGCTAAGCCATCGGCTTTAACCACAATCGGCGCACCTTGTTCACGAATGTAGGCAACCGCAAGTGCTTTATCGGTAAAAGACTGGTAGTGAGCCGTCGGAATGTGATGACGAATCATAAAGTCTTTACAGAAAGTCTTAGAACCTTCTAGTTGCGCTGCTTTTGCCTTGGGGCCGAAACACTTTAAACCTGCTTCTTCAAAGCGGTCCACGATGCCTAAAACTAAAGGAATTTCTGGGCCGATAATGGTAAGGTCAATCTGTTCTGCCTGGGCAAAAGCCAGTAATCCAGCGATATCATCTACAGCAATCGCTTTGTTTTCAATACCGGGTTCAAGGGCGGAACCCGGATTGCCGGGTGCGACAAAGACTTTTTCGACCTTCGGTGACTGTTTCGCTTTCCATGCGAGGGCATGTTCACGGCCTCCGCTACCAACGATAAGAATTTTCATAATAGACTCGTAGGGGTGTGGGTCAAAATTAATGTCTGAAATGACGCATACCGGTAAAGACCATAGCGATGTTATGTTCATCGGCTGCAGCAATCACTTCATTGTCACGCATTGAGCCACCGGGTTGGATGATCGCGGTAATACCGGCTTCTGCAGCGGCATCGATACCATCTCTAAACGGGAAAAACGCATCCGATGCCATGGCAGAACCGGGTACCACTAAACCTTCATCCGCTGCTTTAATGCCCGCAATTTTAGCTGAATAGACGCGGCTCATCTGACCCGCGCCTACACCAATCGTTTGGCCATTTTTGCAATAAACAATGGCATTGGATTTAACGAATTTAGCGACTTTCCAGGCAAATAGTAAGTCGTCTAACTCTTGTTCGGTTGGAATGCGTTGACTGACGACTTTGATATCATCACGGCTAATTTCACCGATATCCTTATCCTGAACCAATAAGCCACCGGCAATGCGTTTATAGTCCAGTGAGGCTTGTTGGCTGGTAGATTCCCAGGTGCCACATTCCAGCACGCGGACATTTTGTTTTTCGGCCAGGATGACTTGTGCAGACAAAGAAATGGATGGCGCAATAATCACTTCGACAAATTGACGTTTGATAATTTCAGCGGCGGTGCGTTCATCTAAGGGCTGATTAAAAGCGATAATGCCACCGAAAGCAGAAGTGGGATCTGTTGCATAGGCTTTATCATACGCAGTAAAAATGTCATCAGCCTCGGCAACGCCACAGGGGTTTGCATGTTTTACAATAACGCAAGTCGGTTTCTCGCTAAATGATTTGACACATTCCAGTGCTGCATCGGCATCTGCAATGTTGTTGTAAGACAGTTCTTTGCCTTGTAGTTGACGCGCTGCTGCAATGGTTCCTGAAGCCGGTGCTTTCTCACGATAGAAAGCGGCATTCTGATGCGGGTTTTCACCGTAACGCATGCTTTGGCTTAGATAAAACTGGAGATTAAGTGTTTCTGGAAATTGGGTGTCATTAATCTTACCCAGATAGATAGCAATCGCCGTATCGTAATGTGCGGTATGTTCGAAGCTTTTTAAGGCGAGTTGAAAGCGGGTTTGTGCAGACAACGTGTTTTCATTGCCTTCAAGTTCAGCCAGTATGGTTTTGTAGTCACTGGGATGGACAACGATTGCAACATCGGCATGATTTTTAGCGGCGGCACGAATCATGGTCGGACCACCGATATCAATGTTCTCGATTGCCGTTTCAAAATCACAATTCGGGTTTGCTATGGTTTGTTCAAAGGGGTACAGGTTAACCACGACCATATCAATAGGCTTAATATCATTACTGGCCATGATCGCATCGTCAATGCCCCGACGACCTAAGATGCCGCCATGAACTTTAGGGTGTAAGGTTTTAACTCGACCATCCATCATTTCAGGAAATCCAGTGTAGTCAGAGACTTCAGTGACTGGAATATTATGGTCTGCTAAAATCTTGGCAGTGCCACCCGTCGATAAAAGTTCAATACCCCTTTGGCTTAAGGCCTGACAAAAATCGACGATGCCAGATTTATCGGAAACACTGACCAGGGCACGAGTTATTTTTTTATTCATGAATACCTTTGAATTTATGTAGGTGTAGAAGGGTAAAACAGTTTTGGATTGTGGCACATTCCAGCGTTTAGGAGATGCCGTATTGATCCAGTTTTTTGCGTAAGGTGCTTCTGCTCAAGCCCAGGGCTTTAGCCGCTTTAGTTTGGTTATAGCCTGAATGTTCTAGCGCTGCTTCCAGTAAAGGTTTTTCAACTTCACTGATGACCATAGCGTGTAAACCGACTGCCTCATGACCACTCAACGTAGTTAGGTAATGATCGACGGTCTGTTTAACATAGGCAGATAGCGGCAATAGCGGCGTTTTTTTGCTATCGATGCTTACGATTTCAGCACTTTTATGCGATGCATTCATATAATTAGCGCTATCCGTTGATTAATGATTAAAAGCTGAATTAATCAGCTCTCGTTGTTGGTTTGGGCATTGGGCCTGGTTGATTTTAGTTCTCGTCTCCTGACTGATTGAGTTCAAGTGATTTAAATACCAGCCTATATGCTTTCTTGCTATTCTAACACCGCTAACATTGCCATAGAAGCTATATAGTTGTTCTAAATGGTTTTGAAGCGTGTTTTGGATATCCTTATCCCTGGGTTTCTCCAGATGTTTTCCGGTTTTAAGGAAATGGTTTATTTGCTTGAACAACCACGGATTTCCCTGAGCAGCCCGCCCCATCATCAGGGCGTCAGCACCGGTTTTTTTTAATACAAAGTGCGCTTTTTCTGCTGAATCAATATCGCCATTGGCAATAATCGGAATACCAACCGTCTGCTTCACTTTTTTAATAGTTTCGTATTCTGCCTGTCCATTAAATTTACAGGCCCGGGTACGACCATGTAAGGTTAATGCTGAAATGCCGGATTGTTCGGCAATTTTAGCAATTTCTATGGCATTGCGATTTTCCAGGTCCCAGCCGGTACGGATTTTTAAAGTCACCGGGATGTCAACGGCATTGACTACAGCATCCAGAATTTTCTTAACCAGTACTTCATTTCTTAACAACGCTGAGCCAGCTGCAACAGAGCAGACTTTTTTAGCGGGGCAGCCCATATTAATGTCAATAATCTGGGCGCCACGTTGTGCATTAAATTGTGCTGCTTCAGCCATTTGTTGCGGATCAGTCCCGAGTATCTGTACAGACCTCAGGCCTGTTTCACCGATATGATCCGCTTTTAAAAGCGTGCGTTTATGATGGCGTAAAGCAGGGTTTGATGCCACCATTTCTGATACGGCCAAACCGGCACCGAATTGTTTACACAGTTCTCTAAATGGCCGGTCGGTGATCCCAGCCATCGGGGCTAAAATTAAATTATTGGTAAGCGAATACGGGCCTATTTGCATAGGTTTAACATGTCATTATTTATCAGAAGATTCATTCCAGATTGGGTTTTCACGATCTTCAGGATCGAGTTTGCTAGCATCCTCTGGGTAGATATGCCAGAATGATTTATCAATCTTGGCATTGCTATAACCTTCTTTTTTCTCATGGGTGAACGGACACCACCAGTTTTCCACGATTTTTACCATATAGGCATGCCATTCAAAGACAGCCACACTGACCGGGCAGTACCAGGTGCAGTTTAAAATCCAGTACAGTTTTGATTGCGCTAAACTGAGTTTAAAAGAACCATCCATGGTGATCTGGCTTTTAAGGTCATAACGGTGCGAGCTTCTGGCGGGTAGAAAGTCCGAGAAGGTTTTTATGTTTTTTCCGCCAATGAGTCTTAAGTGAAAGTAAGTCAGATAGGCGCTAATAAATACAAAAGGTAGCGTAATAATCGGCAGGTATACAAAAACCAGACCTATGGCTCTTTGTAATACAGGAACTTGTTGGTGATTTTTGCCGATTTCAGCACGGCCAGAACAGGAGTCGCAAGCTTTCATTAGTTAGATATCCTCTTTATCTTGTTATTATTGTTTAATTATGGGTTGATTTGCAGCCATTGAGTAGCTGGTAAATACTCTGACAGCCAGCACAGCAAAAATAGAGTTGGCCGTTCTTTGTATTAAGGCTAAAGCTTTTTAAAACGACTTTCTGTCCGCAAAGAGTACATGTTGCATCATATTCTATAATGGTCATAAAGATGTCTCAATAATTTTATATACTGGAAGATACTGAACAAAAATAGGTTTTTAAATACTCGGTTTCAGGTGCCGCCGGATCGATTGGGTGATCCGGGCCTTGTCCGCCACTAGCAAAAAAAACTAAATGACGATCTATGTGCTTTCCTGAACTGCGCAAAATTTCATGCAGATTTTCTCTACTGAGATGAAATGAACACGATGCCGAGATAAGAATGCCATTCTTGGATAAAACCTGTAACGCAAGGTGGTTAAGTCGTCGATACGCTTCATAACCTTGTTTGAAATCTTTTTTTCGTTTGATAAGTGCAGGCGGATCAAGAACAATAATATCATAAAGTTGATTATCAAGTCGGGCTTGCTTTAAAAATTCAAACACATCATTGCGCTCAAAATGCATTCTATCCGCCACATTATTAAGTACTGCATTTTCTCTAGCCAGTTCTAATGCGCCTTCAGAGGCATCCACGCAAGTGACTTCTGCGGCACCCCCAAGCGCAGCAGGAATACCCCAGGCACCAGTGTAAGAGAATAAGTCCAGCACCCGCTGGTTTTTTGACAGGGAGGCTAACAGGGCACGGCTACTGCGATGATCATAAAACCAGCCAGTTTTTTGGCCTTCTATAATATCGATCTTAAATTGTGCTCCATTTTCTTCAATGAGGAGTGAGTCGGGTAGTTCGCCGTAGGCAATTTCAGATGCTTGACTCAGCCCCTCAAGTTGTCTCTGACCATTATCGTTTTTAAGAATGATGGCGGTTGGATTTAATAATTCTACCAGGACGCCAATTAAAATTTCTTTACGTAGCTCAATACCGGCTGTGGTGATTTGTAGAGATAACACATCACCAAAGCGATCAATCACTAAGCCAGGTAAGCCATCACTTTCACCGAAAATAAGGCGGTAGTAAGGTTTATCAAAGAGTTTCTCACGGAGTGCCAAGGCGGTGCTTAAACGTTCTTTAAAGAAATTGCTGCCGAGTTTTAAGTTGGCTTTTCTTGAAATAAGACGCGCACAAATCAGGGTTTGCGGATTGACATAGGCGGTGCCTAAGATCTTACCATCCTCACTTTTTATATTGGCTAAATCGCCAGCGGCAAATTGATCAAGTAGGGATTTTTTGGTATCAACCTCATTACTAAATACCCAGTGATGTCCCTTACGCAGGCGTTTGTCTTCGTTCTTTTTTAAATAAATTTCGGGTAGGGACATAGTGGGATAAAGTGATAGAGTCGAGGGAGCGAGCAATGAACTAGCGTTTAATACCGTCTAGTCTAATCCAGTCTTCTTGTTGAACTAAGGGATTAAAAAAGATGTGTTCTTGATACGCTTCGATCACTGCTTCGGCTTGTTCAAATAAAATGCCTGATAAAACCAGTTGTCCGCCAGTAGCTACTAAGGCACAAATTTGTTCTGACATATCAATTAAAGGTTTCGCCAGGATATTGGCTAATACGATGTCGGCTTTAAAGGGTTTAAGTTGTTCGGGTAAGTAACAGTGAATCTTATTGCTGATCTGATTTTTTAAGGCATTACTTTCGGTGGCGGTAATCGCCTGTGGATCTATATCGACTCCGATGGCAATCTCTGCGCCTAATAACACAGCAGCAACAGCCAATATGCCAGAGCCACAGCCGTAATCAATGACGGTTTTGTTGTTAAGGTCGTGACTGGCCAGCCACTCCAGGCATAAGGCCGTGGTAGGATGAGTGCCGGTTCCAAAAGCCAGGCCAGGGTCCAAGGTTAAGCACACGGTTCCGGGTTCTCGTTGTTCCTGATCGGTAGGGCATACCCAGAGTTTGTCGGCAAACTTCATGGGTTTGTAGTATTCCATCCAGGCCCGTTCCCATTCCTGATCCTCAACGGCTTCATAAAGCCACTGTTCCAGATTAGCATGCTTAAATTGTTGGTAGACTCGATCTTTTATTAATACAGGATCGGCATCCAACTCATAAAGGGCAATCACTTGTGTGTTGCTCCATATCTTGGTTTCACCAATAGCAGGTTCATAAACAGGTTCATCTTCTGCATCCATATACGTTACAGACACAGCGCCCAGGTCACTGAAATAATCAGCTAATTGAGGTGCGGTATTTTCGTCGGTGATAACAGAAATTTGATGCCAGGCCATAAGTTAGACAGTGTATTTAATGAAAGAGTGATGAACGGTTGGGTTGAGCGAGCGACTTACTGGATTTGCAAGTGGTGCTTGTTAACCCGTCGCCTTGATTAATGATTAATTAAATCAAGGCGACGGGTTACGGTACTGGAGTTTTTATAAAACGACTTGCTTAATGAATACCCAGCTTCTTTTCTAGGTAGTGGATATTTTGTTGTCCCTGAGCAAAGGCGCTGTCATTCATAATGTCTTGCTGTAAAGGGATATTGGTTTTAATACCATCGATGATAATTTCGCTAAGCGCAGTATTCATACGGGCAATAGCACTCTTACGGTCTTCACCATGAGCTATCAGTTTGCCAATCATGGAATCATAATAGGGGGGCACTTTATAGCCGTTATAGATGTGAGTCTCACAACGGATACCTGGGCCACCGGGCATGTGGAACTGATCAATCTTGCCGGGGCAGGGCATAAATGTTTTTGGATCTTCTGCATTTAAACGACATTCAATCGCATGGCCGGTTATTTTAACTTGATCCTGAGTAATCGACAGTGGTTCGCCTGCTGCAATGCGCAGTTGTTCTTTAACGATATCAAAGCCAGTGATCATTTCTGTGACGGGATGTTCTACCTGAACACGGGTATTCATTTCGATGAAAAAGAACTCACCTTTTTCGTATAAGAATTCAAAAGTCCCTGCACCTAAATAGCCAATATCGACACAGGCTTTCGCACAGCGTTCGCCGATAAACTTGCGTTGCTCTTCAGTAATGCCAGGGGCAGGCGCTTCTTCAACTACTTTTTGGTGACGGCGTTGCATAGAGCAATCCCGTTCGCCTAAGTGAATCGCGTTACCAAAAGAATCGGCCATGACCTGAAATTCTATATGGCGTGGATCTTCAAGGAACTTTTCCATGTACACGGTAGGATTACCAAAAGCCGTGCCTGCTTCAGCTTTAGTCATAGAAATAGCATTAATCAATGCTGATTCCGTGTGTACTGTGCGCATTCCGCGTCCACCGCCACCACCGGCCGCTTTGATGATAACCGGATAGCCAATTTCTTTCGCCATTTCCAGGTTAAGTTGGTCATCATCAGATAAGGGATCATTATTACCCGGGACGCAAGGAATACCTGCTGCTATCATTGCGTTCTTTGCAGAAATTTTGTCACCCATCATGCGGATGGTTTCAGCTCTGGGGCCAATGAAGACAAAACCACTCTTTTTAACTTTTTCAGAGAAGTCAGCATTTTCTGACAAGAAGCCGTAACCGGGGTGAATCGCTTCGGCATCAGTCACTTCTGCGGCACTGATAATGGCTGGAATGTTTAAATAACTGTCGGCTGAAGCGGCTGGTCCAATGCAGACAGATTCGTCAGCTAAACGTACATGTTTAAGGTCTCGGTCTGCTTCAGAATGAACAGCGACCACTTTAATACCGAGTTCCCTGCAGGCACGTAAGATGCGCAGGGCAATTTCGCCACGATTGGCGATGACTATTTTACTAAACATAAGTGTTCCGTGTTTTATCCAATGACGAATAAAGGCTGGCCATATTCAACCGGCTCAGCATTTCCAACCAGAATTTGGGTAATTGTGCCGCTTTTATCCGCTTCAATCTGATTAAGAATCTTCATCGCTTCGATAATACATAAGGTATCACCCGCTAAAACCGCTTGACCAATTTCTACAAATACCTTTGTGCCAGGTGAGGCTGAACGATAAAAAGTACCTACCATCGGTGATTTAACGATATGTCCGGTAATTTTTTCTTCCGCAGGCGCAGCAGCGATTACCGGTGCTGCAGCAGGCGCTGGTGCGGGGGCAGGTGCATAAGCTACGGGTGCTGGGGCAGTACCATAACGGCTAATGCGGATAGCTTCTTCACCTTCTTTAATTTCGATTTCGGCAATGCCTGATTCCTCGATAATTTCGATGAGTTTTTTTATTTTTCTAATATCCATTGATTAGGGTCTCTCGGTTAATATCTGATGAGCGGCCTGTAGGGCCAGTTGGTATCCTGTTGCACCTAATCCAGAGATAACGCCGATAGCGACATCCGAGAAATAGGAATGTTTTCTAAAAGGTTCCCGTGCATAGACGTTTGATAAATGAACCTCTATAAAGGGTATTTTTGTTGCCAGCAGAGCATCACGTATAGCAACGCTGGTATGGGTAAATGCGGCCGGGTTGATAATGATAAAATCAACTTTCTGCTCATAAGCAGAATGTATCAACTCAACAATTTGATGTTCTGCGTTATTTTGATGAAAATGTAGCTCATGATTTAATTCAACAGCCAGTTTTTCAAGAGACTGCTGTATGTCTGCCAGTGTTTTGTTGCCGTAATGCCCGGGTTCCCGAATTCCGAGTAGGTTTAGATTCGGGCCATTTAAAACGGTAATAATAGACATATACAGTTGTTGAAGCAGAGTCAGAACATAAAAAGGTTGCTAATTTTACCGTGTTTAGTCATTTTGTCCAGATATTATGTTTTTAAAGAAGATAGTGACAGGATAGCCCTTATTTGTCAGGGGTTCTGAACTTATAAGTCTTTTCAAACAGTACCACGATGGACTTAAGGTGTTGATATTGGAGCAGAGACCTTGTTATCAGTGGTGTTGGGTTGGTATTTTTGAGTGATTTAGAAAACTTTTGTTGAAGATATACAGGAAAAACTAAAGAATATGGAAAGCCAGTAAGCTAAGATAGTCCAGATCCCGTTACTGTGTGTTATCGGGTAATTCCCATTCGATTATTAAATATTCATGCAGCCAAGTATTAGGTCCAAGCCGTTTTATAAGTTGTTATCCTTTCGCATTCTAATTGTACTCGCCTATCAAATAATAGCGATTGTCGTAGGCTGGCATCTTTACGAGTTGACGCATGATACCCTGGCTCTGGGCTTGGTGGGATTAGCTGAAGTTGTGCCTTATTTTTGTACTGCCTTGTTTGCTGGTTATGCAGTGGATCACTATTCCCGTCGTCTGTTCGGTGTGTTGGCCTGTCTGATGTTGTTTTTTACCGCGTTAACATTGCTGGTTTTATCACTGGGCTATTTAAGTGGAAATCCGGCTTTGTGGATATACAGTGCTATTGCTTTTACGGGCGTTGCACGTGCGTTTATCGGGCCTTCATATAGCTCGCTGTTTGCGTTGGTTATTCCTAGGGATCAATATGCCAGAGCGGCAGGCATCGGTAGTGCCGTATTTCAATCAGGACTGGTCATCGGGCCAGCACTTGGGGGTATTTTAGTGGGTTTTGCCGGAAAATCGGCTGCCTATGGTGTTGCAGCCAGTTTATGCTTGGCTGCTGCTTTAGCATTGATATTACTACGAATTGAAGATCCTGCGTCAGCGCCGAGTACGCCTATTTTTACCAGTATTGCTGAAGGACTCCGTTTTGTGTTTAGCAATCAAATCATTCTGGGTGCTCAGTCTCTTGATATGTTTGCCGTATTGTTTGGTGGTGCGGTTGCCATGTTACCGGCATTTATTAATGATATTTTTCATTACGGTCCTGAAGGGCTCGGTATTCTTCGGGCAGCGCCTGCTATTGGTGCGGTTATGACCGGATTATTTGTGACCCGTTACCCCATCAATCACCATGCTGGGCGCTGGTTATTAGGTGCAGTTGCCGGTTTTGGTGTGTGTATGATTGGCTTTGCCTTATCGGTAAACTTTTGGGTTGCGTGGGTTGTGTTAATTTTGTCGGGTGTGTGTGATGGCGTATCCGTGGTAATGCGTACGACTATTATGCAGTTAGCAACACCGGATGCGATGCGTGGGCGGGTTTCAGCGATTAACGGTATTTTTATTGGTTCATCTAACGAGTTAGGTGCATTTGAATCCGGTGTGGCTGCGAGATTCATGGGGTTAGTGCCGTCGGTTGTTGCCGGTGGGATAATGACTTTAGTCGTGGTTGCGATTACTGCAAAGAAAGCACCCAAATTACGTCGCCTGCAATTACACGAACTTCATTGATGAGGTTCAGACGCTGTGCTCAATCGGGATTATCTACGATTTAACTAGCTTATAAAAGAAGTGTTTGGCTATTTCGGCTGTTGCCAAATAGAGCAATACTATTCCTAATAACAGTGCGACTAAAGTGAGTGGTAAGGGAACAAAGCCGATGATGGGTGCAATGGAGGTGTAAGGTAAAGAGATTGTAATGGCAACAATGCTTAAAGTTGCCGCTGTCAGATACTTACCGGGTCGAGTCTTGAAAAAGGCATGACTACTGCGCACCACAAAGACAATTGAAGCGGCTGAGACAACAGATTCTAAAAACCAGGCGGTACGGAATTGTTCAGGTGTGACCTCTAACAATAGCAATAAACCAAAGGTCATGTAGTCAAATATGGAGCTGACGATGCCAAAGGTAATCATAAACTTGCGTATGAACTTAATGTCCCAGCGCCGGGGTTTTGCAACCATTTCAGGATCAACATTATCTGAGGCAATGGTCATTTCGGGGAAATCTGTCAGCAGATTGGTTAACAGTATCTGTTTGGGGAGTAATGGAAGAAACGGTAAAAATAAAGAGGCGCCCGCCATGCTGAACATATTGCCAAAGTTTGAGCTGGTGGCCATAAAGACATATTTTAAGGTGTTGGCAAAGGTCATGCGGCCTTCTTTAACACCTTCCACCAAAACACGTAAATCTTTTTCCAGTAAAACAATTTGAGCGGTTTCTTTAGCAACATCTGCCGCGCTATCGACTGAAATACCGACATCTGCCGCATGCAAAGCCGAGACATCATTAATGCCATCACCCATGTAGCCTACTACAAAGCCGGCTTTTTTTAATGCAAGAATAATGCGTTCTTTTTGATTAGGCTCAATTTCAGCATATAAGTCAACGTTAGGCACATGATTGATGAGTGCCAGGTCACTCATTTCACGAATTTCAGGGCCGGTTAATATTTCACGTTCTGTCAGGCCGAGTTGCTTGGCTACGGTTGACGCTACCAGACGATTGTCTCCGGTAATGATTTTTAGTGTTACACCCAGTTCACTTAATTGCCTGATAGTTTCAGTACAGCCCGCTTTGGGTGGGTCGAAAAACACCAGAAAGCCTAAAAAACAGAGATCATTTTCATCCGCTTTATTGAGTTGGGTTTGATCAGGTAAAGGTTTGTAAGCAAGGCCTAAGGTACGAAAGCCTTCGCGACTAAAATCTTCATAACGTTGGTCGATTTCCTGACGGGCTTCTTTAATATCTATCAGAGTACCATCACTGAGTTCCGCAGAATTGCAAATGGCTAAAATATTGGTTAACGCCCCTTTAGTGATAAGAAACGTGTTGCCTTGGTCCTTTATTAACAGACTTAAGCGTTTACGATAAAAATCATAGGGAGTTTCAGCGAGTTTTTCAGTTCCTTCCAAATCGAATGTACGATATTGTCTGATGGCTTCATCAATGGGATTTTTAAAACCTGTTTCGTAGATTGAATTGAGGTAAGCATACCGGGCAACTTTTTCGTTGGCACAGCCAGATAAATCGATTGTCCCACTCAGATGAACAATACCTTCAGTTAATGTGCCGGTCTTATCTGAACACAGCACATTCATGCTACCAAAGTTTTCTATTGAGGCCAGTTGCTTAACAATGACCTTATGTTCTGCCATGAGTCTGGCGCCATGTGCAAGATTAACGCTAATGATGGCGGGTAATAATTGCGGTGTTAAACCGACCGCTAACGCCATTGCAAATAAAAACGAATCAACAACCGGTTTGGCAAGATAGACATTCACTGCGAAGATGAGAATCACCAGAATTAAGGTCACTTCCATCAAGAGATAGCCAAATCGTCTGACACCTCTCTCAAATTCTGTTTCTGGTGCTTTAAGCTTGATGCGCTGGGATAGTTTCCCAAACTCTGTTGTGCTTCCGGTGGCAATCACCAAGGCTTTTGCCGTACCACTTTGCACATGAGTCCCCATCCACAAGGCATTGGTGCGATTGCTTAAGGCCGTTTCAAGCGGTAACACTGAGGGTAGTTTTTCAACGGGATAACTTTCACCCGTTAGGAGTGCTTCATCAATAAACAAATTATCTGATTCAATCAGCAGGCAGTCAGCCGGAATGATATCACCGGCTTTTAATACAATGACATCACCGGGAATAATTTTCTCGCTGGCAATTTCTGTGGCTATATTGTCACGTAGGGCCGATACTGTAATTTGCACCATCGCCAGTAGTTCTTTGACCGCATTGGCAGCACTTTTTTCCTGCCAAAAGCCTAAACTTCCGCTGATTAAAATGATCGTTAAAATGATGATTGCATCGACTCTATCATGAAGATAGAAAGACAAGCCGGTTGCAAATAGCAGGATCAGAATAATTGAGCTTTTAAATTGCGCAACAAATAACTGAATATTGCCCGTTTCCAGTTTGTTACTTAAGCGATTAGGGCCATAGCGCTTAAGTCGTTGAGAGGCTTCTTCGTGAGTAAGACCTTCGATGTTTGTTGATAAGCCATCCAGTTGTTCCTGTACGGAAGTGCTCCAGAAGGCTGTATTAATTTTTATGTTATCGGGTTTATTTGGGCTGATCATGACAGCCCCTTGGCGTTAAACGATTTCAAAGGAGAAAATAATCGTAATCAGCGTCATGGAAAACAAACCCAGCAAGAAAATGATCTCAGCCCAACGTTCTAATGTCTCTGAAGCATTATCTAAGCGTATGGATGAGAATGAGAGTAGGGCGCTTATCATAAATAATAAACTATCAATCGCGAGTCCCTTATCAATTAAATAGTTGGTTAAGCCCGGAGACATGGTTTTGACAATGCTGATAACCATGATGCAGACGCCGACCATGGTCGCAGAGTTAGGCAGGATATGATGAGAAAGGTTGTTAGAGCTGCTGTTTTTCATTCTTTAAATCATCAAGATTGGTTTTTGCGGCTGGATGACCCTGGTCGGCTGCCTGTTGATATAGCTCAAGCGCTTTAGCCTCATCCTTAGCGACACCGATGCCGTTTTCATACAGATAGGCTAGCTCGTATTGTGCGTCAGCGCTGCCTTGCTGGGCTTCTCGCTGCAATTGGGCTATCTTGTCTTCGGTGACTGATGTTGAGTTTATCTCAACCTGCGGGGTGCTGGTATCTTTTTCAGTGCAGCCCATCATGGATAAGGTTGCCGAAATGATGACGGCAATTAAGTTTTTTTGTTGATTAAATGCGGTCATTATCCTGCTCCGTTTAAGGTGATGTAACTTCTCCACTTAGGCAGAACAGCGTGCAGGCCAGGAGTGTGGCCCCGGGCTGTTCTGACCTAAAGGGTTGAGACTGAACTTAATAGGCTATTTGATCATTAATGCAATGATTAAGTCCAGTCGTCATTGCTTCCGCTATCAAAATCATCATCATCCCAGGATGAGTTATCGGCTATACCAAAGTCTGTGCCTCCCAGATCGTCATCATTATCGATATTAGGGGTGTAGTTGGCTTTAGTGATGTAGTCGTTATCATTATCCCAGGAAGAATCGTTTGATAAGGGTGAGTTTCCGGAATTATTGTGATCATTGCCATCAATAAAACGATGCATTAATGCTTCCCCTGCAACAACACCCGCGCCCATGGCTGCGCCTGTAGCCAGACTACCTACAATACCGGAACCGATACCTTGAGAGGGTTGTCCTACTGCCTGTCCGCCATAAGAACCTGGGGGGGGCACATTGGAACTTGGACCATAATTTCCATATTTGTTAGCTTGAGGGGGAAGACCGCTATTTCCGCTATATCCGGTATTTCTGCGAGTAAAAAAGCCAATGATGGCGACCAGTAAACCCAGACCTAAAAAAATCAGCAGTAACGGAACCCAGTCCTTAACAACAGAAGGCAGGTTTTGACCGGCTATAGTCGGTGCTTCGATAGCTTGCCCTGATTGTGAGAGGTGTTTTTTCAGGTTTTGTAAGGTTTCAGGCTTAACGAAAGCTAAGCCGGGTTCCAATTTTTCAGCGATGTCGAGTTCTGTCTTTGCTGCACTTAATTTGTTTTGTTTTGCTAACAACTCAGCTTCTACAAAGTGTGCTTTGGCGCTATTGGGGTGATCCTTTAAGACTTGATCCATCATGGCTTGGGCTTCAGTAAATTTGCCTTCCTGAGCCGCCACATAAACTTCATGCATGGAGGCATCATCTTCAGCAAAGCTGGGTGCTGTAAAACAGAGCGTTAAACAGACGGCTCCAATAATATTGATTGAGCGTTTTAACATAGATTTAATTCCTCTTTTCGTGGTTGCTTATCACTGAGGTGAGACATTGTTTATTGTGTCACCGGTTAATAAGTTGTATTTCATTATTATGTATATCATGGAAATAATAAATCATATTTACAGACATTGCTTACTTAAAACAATTCCATTTTGAACCATAAGAAATGGGTTTGTCCGTTTTCCCTTGTGTATCGCTTTAGCAATTTACAGGCCATTGAAGAAGATAATTCAATTCATAAGCTTATAAAGTGCTGCCTGAAAAACAGTGTTCAGAAATTGGGGCTATTAACCATCTGGACAGTCTTTTTAAGGTGCAAAACAACCTATTGTTTTTATCTGTTTCTTGAAAATTATATTTTACAAGATAAGTTAACAATGTTAAATTAACGGCGTTATTTTATATTATTATTCTTATGGCACCAAAAATAAAATCACCCGAAGAGCGTGAGCAGTTGCGTCTTCTTATCCTGAATGCGGCCCGGTCTTTATTTGTAGAGCGGGGTATTGATGCTGTTTCTATGCGTGAGATAGCCAAGAAAATCAATTATTCAGCGACTACCTTATATAACCATTTCGCTGATAAAGACGCTTTATTACAAGCAGTCTGTGATGAAGATTTTTTAGCGCTGGCTGGCAGTATGCAAGACATTATGAAATTGCCTGATTTACTTGATCGTTTGCAAGCCTTATGTAAGAGCTATGCCTTCTTTGCCTTAAATCATCCAAACCATTATCGGTTGATGTTTATGACGCCTCATGCGCCCTGTAATTTAGACACGACCAAAATTGAACAAGGTAATCCTGAGCAGGATGGTTATGCGCAATTAAAGTGGGTTGTCAAAGAAGCCTTTGATGCACAGTTATTTAAAGCCGATATCACCGATTATGAATTAATTGCACAGACTTTATGGGCCAGCGTACACGGTGTGTGTTCTCTGGAAATTGCCTTAGGACATGATCCCTGGATTAATTGGGCTAGCATAGATGCACGCTTATCATTAATGCAACGGTCAATATTAAGTGGACTATTGCAACACCCTGATCAGCTTAAAGAGTCATCCGATTTTACAATGGCAACCCCATTATCTACGACTTCTAATATTTAATTAATAAACCACCCCATTGATACATAAAAGGCGACTATGAAAAAAAGACTCGTTGGATGGCCATTGCTATTACTACTGGCAGCTTGTAACAAGCCAGCACCT
>CAIPPE010000093.1 GCA_903866825.1 uncultured Methylococcaceae bacterium | reverse complement strand
TTTTGTCGGTGCATTCCTTAAGTGTACAGGAACACCCAAGCTACCACTTCGTTGAGCATCCACTTTAGCAGCCTTATAAGCTGTATAGACCGCATTGCTTTTAGGGGCGCAGGCTAGATAGACAACAGCTTGCGCTAAGCTTAATTCACCTTCAGGACTGCCCAGGCGTTCTTGTGCTTCCCAAGCATTAATGGCGATTTGTAAGGCTCTAGGGTCGGCATTGCCAATATCCTCTGAAGCCATTCTGACAATGCGTCTGGCTAAATAAGCCAAGTCACAGCCACCATCCATCATCCGACACAACCAGTACAGTGCGGCATCAGGTGAACTGCCTCTGACTGATTTATGTAATGCGGAAATCTGGTTATAAAATTCTTCACCCTGATTATCGAAGCGTCTAACGCCTCCCACCAAAACTTCTTTGGCGTAGGCTTCATCAATCGTTGTACTGTTTTTTGAAGCGGCTAGTTCGACCGCAATTTCAAGCAAGTTTAAGAGTTTTCTAGCATCTCCATCCGCTGCTTCAGCAAATTGATGTTTAATGTCTTCGGACATTTCAATGTCTAAATTACCTAAACCTTTCAAGCGGTCAGTTAATGTTTTATCAATCAGGCTCTTCAAATCATCAGGAGTTAGTGCATTTAAAACATAAACACGCGCTCTGGATAAGAGCGCATTATTGAGGGCGAAGGAAGGGTTTTCAGTGGTTGCCCCAACGAAATACACCGTACCATCTTCTACGTGGGGTAAAAAGGCATCTTGCTGGGATTTATTAAATCGATGGACTTCATCAACAAATAATATAGTCCGTCTGTGTTGTTCGAGTTGAATTTTTTGGGCTGCACTCACTGCGGCCCTAATTTCTTTAACGCCAGACAATACCGCAGAAATAGGCATGAACTCAGCATCAGAATGTTTGGCAATGAGTCGAGCTAAAGTGGTTTTTCCAGTACCCGGTGGGCCCCAGAAAATCATGGAATGCAGCTTCCCAGAGATAACAGCCTCATAAAGAGGCTTGCCTGATTTTAAAATATGGGCTTGACCAACATACTCACTTAGAGATTGCGGTCGCATTCTCTCCGCTAAGGGTTTTGTTAATTCATCAAACATTGATTAATTTGAAAATACATCAGCACCCTTAGGTATTTGAAACTCAAACACGGTGGGTTTTATGGGCGGATTTAACAAAATGTTAGAAAAATAAATACGGGTTAACTGACCGAAGTTATCACTTAACTCCATTCCACTCAAATTTCCTTTATTTAAACCAATCACAATATATTTAAAGCTGCTTTCCTGGTTTTTGGGCAGCAACTTTATCCATTGCATGTCGTCATCCACCCCTTGATCCTTCATAGTAAAATTATCTTCCAGAGAGATATTACCACTTAGAAGTAATGCCGGTGTAGAGCCTACAGATTCATCCAGGTTTTTGATAGTTACTTGATCCAGATCGGTATCATAAAACCAGACCTTCCCTTCCTTTGATACGATTTGTTGTTGAAAGGGTTTTAAATAATCCCAGCGAAATTTCCCGGGGCGTTGCAGATAAAATACACCGTAACTGGTTTGATAAGGACTCCCCGCCTCATTAATCAATACCTGTTTGAAATCAGCCGTTAATGATTTTGATGATTGC
>CAIPPE010000092.1 GCA_903866825.1 uncultured Methylococcaceae bacterium | reverse complement strand
TGAGTTGTTTCATGGCGTACCTAAAAACTTACAGGTCATCGATGAGACTTTAACCCAGTTTGTTGATCGTCCAGTGGATACCATTGATCCCGTAGAGCGCGCTATTTTAAGAATAGGGACCTATGAATTACTGAATCGTTTGGATATGCCTTATCGGGTGATTATTAATGAAGGGATTAATCTGGCCAAGTATTTTGGTGCCGATGGCAGTCACAAATATGTGAATGGTATTTTAGATAAAATCGCCCAACAAAAGCGTGCTGTGGAAATTAATGCCAATGCTAAACGCAAGGCACAAAACAACACTTAAATGGCGCTAACCGAGTTTTCACTCATTCAACAGTTTTTTACCCGGCAAAAAGTAAAGAACGCTTCAACAGACCTCGGGATTGGCGATGATTGTGCCTTGTTGTCTATTCCTGAGGGTTATCAGCTGGCTGTCACCACCGATACGATGGTGGAGAATGTGCATTTTTTTGCCGGTACTGATCCCGAAGACTTAGGACATAAATTACTGGCTGTTAATCTAAGTGATCTCGCCAGTATGGGTGCCAAACCGCTGTCTGTGACATTGGCTTTAACCTTACCACAGGTCGATGAGTCGTGGTTACAGGCTTTCTCTAAAGGCTTTCTGAGCTTGGCAGAAAAATACGGGGTTGATTTAATCGGTGGCGATACCACCTCTGGCTCTTTAACGTTAACGGTGCAAGCCATGGGGCTAGTCCCTAAGGGTCAGGCATTGTTACGCTCGGGTGCAAAGCCCGGTGATTTTATCTATCTGACCGGCAACATTGGGGATGCGGGGCTGGGTTTAAAAATCAAACAAGGTTATGTGTGCGAAAATCCCCAGCGCCCTTTGCAACAGTTTAATCACCCTGAACCTCAGGTTGAAGCGGGTCTGGCTTTACAATCTATAGCGAATGCCTGTATTGATATTTCTGATGGTTTAGCCAGTGACTTAGGACATATTTTAGAACGCAGTCAGGTAGGCGCTTGTCTGGACTGGGAAGCCTTTCCCTTATCGACAGAAGTTCAGACTTATATTAAGGATACTGGTGACTGGTCTATGCCGCTAACAGCGGGCGATGATTATCAGTTGTGTTTTACTATCAGTTCAGAACAGGTGCAACAGCTAAGTATTCCCTGTACAAGAATCGGCGTTATTGAAACGCAGTCTGGCTTACGGGTGCGTAAGTCGGGTATTATTCAACCCTTTAGTAGCAAAGGTTATGAGCATTTTTCTTAATGCCGAGTACGGTAAAAACAAATTAACACCTAAACAAATCATGGCCGATCCTGTTTTGTTTTTGGCCTTTGGATTTGGGTCTGGGTTAGCCAGGAAAGCACCCGGGACTATGGGAACCTTGGCAGCTATTCCTGTTTACTGGTTATTTTATCAAACTCAAAGTCTTTTAATTTATAGTTTGTTAACTTTGCTGGTTACGGTGGTGGGTGTCTGGATTTGTGATGAAGCGGCTAATAAATTAGGTGAACATGATTTTGGCGGAATTGTTTGGGATGAAGTGGCGGGGTATTTGATTACTCTTTGGTTTGTACCTTTGTCCTGGCAAACCATGCTCGCGGGTTTTGTGTTATTTCGCATTTTCGACATTATCAAACCCTGGCCTATCAAGTGGTTAGATCAGCATGTACAAGGTGGCTTTGGTATCATGATTGATGATGTCTTGGCAGCGGTGTTCGCGGGTGGTTTGTTATTTCTGATAGTCAACTTGGGTTGGATCAGTTAAGAAAGTAGTCTGTACAAAAATAAGCGGATACCTGTTCGCGTAACTCTGGTACTATCTGGGGTAATCGCTAAAAAATAGCAGTTTTCAGTTAGTTCTGCTGCCTTTGTCTATCTCGTGCCAGGTAGTGGTTGTCCAAAGACTGGCGCAAATATATTTTAATAACTGCTTGCCGGGAAACATTTAATTCTGTTGCGAAGGCATCAAGTTCCTGTAGCATATCTGAACTAATTTCAAGCTGAATTTTATGAACAGCCGGATTCATTTTACCTTTATTGGTAAAGTAAAGTGAAATATCTTCACCGCTCATAGCTTTTTCAGCGATTTCATCAGCAGTCAGTATTTCCTGTCTATCTGTATTCATCATAAAGTCTTTCCTCTTGCTTTGTTGATTTCCAAAGAGTCACAAGATGATAATATTCACCCTCAGCATCATCCCGCACTTCATATATTACTGAATAGAGCATACCTTTTACCCAACCAATGGCACGGAACTGTACCGGATCATCAGAACGATAATCAATGTAGTGTGGATGAGACCAGACTTCCTGGATTTCAATAAAATCAATCTGGCGACGTGGGTCCGCTTTAAGCTTTCTGCTTTTATTGGTATCGAACTTAAACCTCATGACCTAGCCTTGGATTCCAGCTTTTCGCTACTCTGAATTTGGCTGGAATATGCAACGCCTTTGAGCCACCACGGGTGAAGATAAAAGCAATGGCTTTCATACTGTGTCCTTTATCACCGTGAGCAGTTCTGTAACAATTACTATAACAGAAGGTTATTTTTTTAGAATGCTGTGGATTATATCAGTAATTCTCATTATAAATATTAATAACGAAAGTCAAAAGTATTCTTACATCCCCGCCCTAATGAGACTGGGTTTTTCGGACAAAATGGATAAATATTTAAATCGTTGTCCATTGGAAAATGAAGTCTGCCGAAATAAGCACATCCCTGTCGGCGTAACTCTGGTACTATCGGAGGTAATCGCGAGAACGTAATTGTAAGGAATCTGATTTATGTCGCTTCTAGTTGAAGATATCCAAGGATTTACTCTGTTGGAGTTGCTGATGACTGTTATTATTGCAGGGATTCTGTTGGCGCTGGCTGTACCCAGTTTTTCTGATCTGATTGTAAAGTATCGTTTAATCACCGCGACGAATGATTTTGTAACCTCGCTAAACTTTGCCCGAAGTGAATCCATTAAACGGGGTCAACAAGTGGTCGTCAGAAAAGTTAGTACTCAGTGGGAAGGGGGATGGCAAGTTTTTGTTGATATTGATCGTTCGACGCCGGCCAAGCAAAATGTAATGGATGCAACTGATATTCAGCTGAGAGTTTATCCGGCTTTGCCAATCGCCTTTACCTTAAGGGGGAATAGTAGTTTTCTTAACTTTATTCGCTTTCAACCTGACGGGGGCAGCAGTAGTTTCGGGAGTTTTGTGTT
>CAIPPE010000091.1 GCA_903866825.1 uncultured Methylococcaceae bacterium | reverse complement strand
TCCCCGTCTATCATGGCCGACAACCCGGTCGCCGTTGCGAATCCGTTATTGCATATCAGGTAGTCTGTGTAGAGTTCTAATTTTATTTTTTCCATACTGAAATAATACACCTTTTCAGATGTAGCTGCGTAACATCAGTTAAGCAATGTAGAACATGATGTGATTAATTCATTCAATGGATTCTCATCATTGAAGATATGAATAAATACAGTGACCATAAAAGTAAGCCCTAGAATAAATCCCAAGACTAAGTTAAAACAATTTGAAGCAGTTAAGCTATAAAGCTTTAGCTTGTAATTACGCTTATACAACGAAACAGCGAGTCGTCATAGATTAAAAGCTCCACTCAGAAATTTCTCCCAAGGGTCACGTAACAACATCCCCCCAGAACTCTAAGTAGAACAAGTATTGAATCACAAATCATCTCAGTATCCAGTAAAATGCCCCCATCAAAGCAATCAACCAGGATACGAAACACCCCATGCAAGGAACCCAACTTAGAAAATTAGAAGCGGAATTATGGCGAGCCGCTGACCAATTGCGTGCCAATAGCAAACTGACCGCCTCGGAATACTCGATGCCGGTGTTGGGCTTAATCTTCTTGCGCCATGCGTATAATCGCTTTAAAAAAGTCAAAGTAGATATTGAACTCACCTTACCTTATCACCCGCAACGCGGCAGACGCGCCTTAACCAAAAAAGACTTTGAAGAACAAAACGCCATGTTCTTACCCGATGCCGCGCAATTTGACTATCTGGTCAACTTACCCGAAAGCGCCGATATTGGTGAAGCCATCGACACCGCCATGAAATTAATTGAGGACGAATACGACAACCTCAAAGGCGTATTACCCAAGAACTTCTCAATTTTTAGTAAAGACCTGTTACGCGAACTGTTGCGGATATTTAATAAAGAAGTGCTGCAAAAAGCCGAAGGGGATTTATTTGGCAAGATTTACGAATACTTCCTCGGCAAGTTTGCCATGACCGGCGCCCAGGAAGGCGGCGAATTCTTTACCCCCATGAGCTTGGTACAAACCATTGTCAATGTTATCGAACCCGATCATGGCATCGTCTTTGACCCCGCCTGCGGAAGTGCCGGCATGTTTGTGCAAACCGGTTATTTTATCGAAAGCGAAGGCTTAAAACCGGCTGAAAAAGTCACCTTTTACGGACAAGAGAAAGCCGACCTAAATACCAAACTCGCCAAGATGAACCTCACCGTTCATGGACTGGAAGGCAATATTCAAGAAGGCAACACCTTTTATGAAGACAAACACAGCCTGGTCGGTGGCGCTGATTTTGTCATGGCGAATCCCCCGTTTAATGTCGATGGCGTTGATAAAGCCAAAGATACCGTCAAGAAAGACCCGCGCTTAGTGCTGGATGGTAAAGTCAATCTACCCAAAAACGACAACGCCAATTACTTATGGATACAGTATTTTTACAACTACTTAAAACCCACCGGTAGAGCCGGCTTTGTGATGGCCTCCTCGGCCAGTGATGCCGGACACAGTGAAAAAGACATTCGGGAAAAGTTGGTCAAAACCGGTGCCGTTGATGTGATGGTCGCCATCGGTAATAACTTTTTCTATACCCGCTCCCTGCCCTGCACCTTATGGTTTTATGACCGCGCGAAAGAAACGGTTGAAGCCTCCTCACCGACACTGGCAGCCCATGCGCATAATCATAAAGACCATGTATTGATGCTGGATGCGCGAAAAATTTACCGCAAAGTCACCAGCAAAGTGAATGACTTTAGCCCTGAGCAATTACAAAACCTGATTTGTATCGTTAACCTGTATCGCGGCAACACTCAAAAGTTTACCGACACGGTGCAAGGCTATTTGGAAACTTCGGCTAACTTGGGTAAAGAAACCGCCGCCGTCTTGCTCGAACTGCAACAGCAATTACAGGCTGTTCATACCACCGTCAGCGATTTTGCCCAGCGTTATGTTCAAGACGATGCATCAGCCAGTGTGTTTTTTGAGGCCTTAAATCTTGAAGACCTCACCAGCGTTTACGCACAACAAGACCTTTTAATCGCCGCCACTCAAGCAGAAAACCAAACCGCACAGGCTGATAACGCCACGATTGAAAATATCGCCTTACTCTGCAAAGCCTTAAGAAAACCGCAAGACAAAGTTATTAAACAGTTATTGGATGCAATTAGCAGCGCCGTTAAAACGCAGCAATTAAGCAAAAACAAAGACTGGAAAGACCTTAATCTTAAAGATGCCCTTGATCGACTCAAAGCCTTGCAACAACAACTCAGCGGTAATCCCGATGAAGGCGACGCCGGTTTATTGCATGACACGGACTATTTCTGGAAACAGGCGCATTGGTTACAAAGCCGCTTCCCTGACGGGATTTATACCGATGTCGAAGGCTTATGCAAAGTGGTTAATCAAGCTGACATTGAGGCTAAAGACTGGAGCTTAAGTCCAGGGCGCTATGTGGGTGTAGATGCTGCTATCGATGATGACTTTGATTATGAAGAACGCCTGAATGAGATACATATTGAGTTAGCGGGGCTGAATGAAGATGCGATTGCGTTGGCGGGGTTGATTGCTGAGAATTTTAAGACGGTGTTGTTATGAAATGGGAGAGAAAATCTATAGGTGACGTATGCTATGTCGGCGATGGCGCACATGCAAGTATTAAACGACAACCAGATGGTTTTCAATATTTATCATCAAAGAACTTTAAACTAGATGGACTTGATTTAAGCAAAGTAGATTTCATTTCAGAAGCCGATTATCAAAAACATTTTAAGGATGAGTCTAAAGCAATAACAAAACCTAAATTTAATGACGTACTACTGAGTATTATTGGTTCGCTGGGTGCGCCTTATTTAGTAAAGCAAGATGATATATTTGGCTTATCAAGTAGCGTTTCAATTCTAAGACCGAATAATGAATTTATTGATCCAAATTTTTTATATTATTGGATTAAATCAAATGAATTTCAAAGTTCAATTAACAATATTAAAAGCGGTGTTGCCCAAAGCTTCTTAAGCCTAGGAATGATTAAAAGTTTACCCGTTATCTTTCCAAACGAACTCCCCACCCAACGCAAAATCGCCTCCATCTTATCGGCTTATGATGATTTGATAGAAAACAATTTGAAGCGGATAAAGTTGCTGGAGGAGCAGGCGTTTTTAAAGTACAAGGGAATTGTCAGTAGTGAAAAATTGAAAGCTGTTCAATTGAAGGACGTTGCTGTTGTCAATGAATCAACACTTAAGGCAAATTCAAACATTGATAAATTACTTTATGTGGATATCGCCTCTGTGTCTACTGGTAGCATTGATAATAAAACAGAATATGATTTAAAAGAAGCGCCCGGCAGAGCGAAGAGAATCTTAAAGCATGAAGATATTATTTGGTCTTGTGTTCGCCCGAATAGAAAATCTTATGCGTTTGTTTGGCAACCTGAAAATAATCTCATTGCCTCAACTGGCTTTGCAGTTATTACTTCAAAAGCAATCCCCTCTACATTTTTATATCAACTGACAACAGCAAATGAATTTGTCAGTTACCTCGAAAATCATGCAAAAGGCGCCACTTATCCAGCGGTAACAGCGACAGATTTTGCAGAAGCATTAATCAATATACCAGCTGATTCAATCATGCAAGAATATCATGACGCTGTTTCTCCTTGTTATGAACTGAAGAGCATTCTACAAAAGCAAAACACCAAACTCCGTGAAGCACGCGATATTCTATTACCCAAGCTAATGAACGGACAAATCGAAGTCTGAACCGATCAAGATATTTACTTTTCGTTGGAGCAACGAAGGTAAAGGGATTGGCAGTGTGGATTAATGGGTTATAGAGCAAACTCATTTGGAAATAGTAATTGTCGGTACCGCCCCTTTAGGTAATTCCGACATCGTCATCTGATAAATCTGCGCCAGCACTCTAAACGCAGTTTCATCCCATGGATAGGCCGGATCACGAACCAGCGAATAATACTGTTCTTTGTAATTCACTGCTAACAGGGCATTGTTCGGTTTGTCATCCGTTACCCGGATCGCAAGCACACAGACCGGGTTTTCGCTGACCGGCCGGGTTCTGGGATCTTTGCTCACGTCAACTTCTGGCTCTGCGGACAAAGTCCGGCCGATGAAATACAAAATATTGCTGAAACTTCGCAAACGCAACCGGCCATGAATGGGCAATTCACCTCCTGGATATCCTGGTCTGATATCAATTAGAACATCGTTCGGAGCTAGCATTTGGGTTTCGTCATCCAGTTGCTGACGCTCGGTTTCAGTAAGCATTGCGGGGTTGTAGTTGCTGATCACATTCCGCGATTGCTGCTGCTTCTTCAATGTGTATTGTTCTTGTCCCTGATCGATACTGATATCGTATTCCTTTTCCAGCGTCGAAAAACTATTGGATAACAATTGTTTGATAGGTAATTGCCAGCGCTTCGTCAGAATCAACGGTTCAAAAAACAGGTGATCCTGATCCTGAATAGTAGACAAATGCAGCACCATCCTCCTGAAAGCAGCATAATCTTCCTGATTTCGCGGCCGATTGTGGTATACCTCCTCATTGCCATTTTCTAGGGTACGGAATTCTAACCCCGCCAGCCGCAGCAACAAATCCACATCTACATTCTGGCGTAGCAACAGCGCAAGCTTGTCTTCGCTCAACGGTGTCAACATGCGCCGAGTAAACTCTTCGCCCTGCATCGGCACAATGCTTACTGTAGGATTTTCTGAAGCTCCAACACCAAACAAAGGCATTAAGCTAGTGCCGCTATTTCCTGTCAGAGCTGGGGTTGCCCCCACATTAGCCTGAAAATTAATCGTGGCAGCAATATTGGAAATACCGGTAAATAAAATGGGTTCGTTATTTGCAGCCCGGGCAATATTAAGCAGCAACTGCTCCGTCAAATCACTGGCAACCGATTCATTGTAATTCCTGGATAGGGTACTGATCGCTAACGGGGACATACAGCCAGACAGGCAAATACAACAGAAGACTCCAATTACGAACAGTGTTTTTTGCATGAAAAATCGGATAGTTGGACGGGTTCTTTCAAGGACAAACCATAACACACACGGTGCACTTACTTCAAGAATCGGATATCAGCAACGATGAATATAACCTTCACGTATTCCAATCGGCAGTGAGCCTATAACGCACGAGAAAAACCAAATAATCGTCTGGAACATCGGGAGTATCGATCGTAACACCTCGACCATCGATCGTAACACTTAGACTATCGCGAGAAACACCGGCCCAATCGTGCATCATTCGCCCAATTAAAAACAGAAAAAGCCAAATAAACAACTGTTAGCCCTCAAGTGCCGATAAGAACACCCAACCTACCGATCGAAACACCCTCAGTACCACTTAGAAAACAACAACCACCGATAGTGAATGATGGGGTATAACCCTTGACCAAGTCATCATAACTCAAAGTAAACGTTGACTTATTGAACAGTTTTGCCCAGTATTGGAGTAGCTTCAAAATACAGAGCCTATTGGCCTTAATCCAGGGGACATCCATTTTGATGATTGTGAGAATTTCAAATGAAAACAGTTACTTTGAGTAATTGATGATAGTATCAATGAAGCTAGAAATGAACCCATTGCCAACAGGGTAACCCTAGATAATTTGGATTGGTAGTGTATAGAATAGCATTTAAAGGTAAATAATGGCCGGCGATTATTCTGAGGACCGCTTGATTGAGCAGACTGCGATTGATTTATTCTTTAATCAATTGGGCTGGGATACCTTACTGGCTTTTAACAATGAAAACTTTGGTGATAACAGCACCTTAGGCAGAGCCAACAAAAAAGAAGTACTTCTTAAGAAAACAGTTCTCGCGAAGCTTAAACAGTTTAATCCCGACTTACCCGATGCCGCCTATACACAGGCCTACGATAAACTCATCGAAGACAGCAGCACCAAAACCTTAGCTGAAATCAATTACGACAAACACCAACTGCTAAGAAACGGTATTGCCGTTGACTATATCAATGCAAAAGGTGAGCTGATTGAGAGCAAAACCCTGAGGCTTTTTGATTTTAACAACGCTGATAATAATAACTTTTTAGCGGTGCGCCAGTTGTGGTTGCAAGGCAAGAGTAACCGTGAGCGCCGCCCCGATATTATTGGTTTTGTGAACGGCATCCCTTTGCTTTTTATTGAGCTGAAAGCCACTCACCGCAAATTAGAAACCGCCTACACCGACAACTTTACCGATTATAAAGACGTTATCCCCACCCTGTTTTATTACAATGCTTTTGTTTTATTGAGCAATGGTCTGGAAAGTCGCATCGGTAGCATTACCGGCCAGTATCAACATTTTCATGAATGGAAACGCATCACCGAAGAAGATGAAGGCATTGTCGCGTTAGATAGAATTATTGTGGGCGTGTGTGAAAAGCAGCGTTTTTTAGATCTCTTTGAAAACTTTATTTTGTTTGATCATTCGCTGGGCAAGATTGTGAAACTGATTGCCCGTAACCACCAGTTTATCGGCGTTAATAAAGCCATTGCCAACATTCGGCAACAAGACCAACTCTATCAACTGGGCAAAATCAGCCTGGAAGAAAAGCAAAAACTGGGGGTGTTTTGGCATACCCAAGGCAGTGGTAAATCGTATTCTATGGTGTTCTTTTGTCAAAAGATTCATCATCAATTCACCGGCAGCTATACCTTTTTAATCGTCACTGACCGTAATGAACTGGACACCCAGATTTATGGCTCTTTTAGTGGTGTGGGTGCGGTACCCCAGGTTAAAGCAGGCAGTAAAGACTCTTTAAAAGCCAACAGTGGTAAACATTTACAGGAATTGTTAAGCTCAGAACACCGGTATTTATTTACCCTGATTCACAAATTTAACTTTAAAGACGTGATCACCGCACGGGAAAACATCATCGTCATTTCAGACGAAGCCCACCGCACGCAAGGTGGGAGTCTGGCGTTAAATTTACGCAATGCCTTGCCGAATGCGTCGTTTATGGGCTTTACCGGAACCCCGTTGTTTAAGGATGACGAAATCACCAAACGCATCTTTGGGGATTATGTGTCCCGTTATGACTTTAAACGCAGTGTGGATGATGGCGCCACTGTGCCCCTGTATTATGAAAACAGAGGCGAAGCGCTGAGCTTGGACAACCCAGAGATTAATGCGCAAATACGCGCCGTTATAGATGCTGAAACTGAGGATTTAGAGTCCGACCAACGCAGCCGAATTGAGCAGTTAATGGCGAGAGAGTATCCCATTTTAACCGCCAAGAAACGCCTGAATGCGATTGCAAAAGATGTCGTGTGGCACTTTTGTAATCGGGGCTATAAAGGCAAAGGTATGTTTGTGGCACTGGATAAGCTCACTGCCGTTAAAATGTATAATTTGATCACCCATCATTGGCAATTACAGATTGCGCAATTAGAAAAAGACTTGGCTAAAGGGAAGTACGGCGATCAGGAGTTACTGGAGAAAAGCCGCGAATTAGCGTGGATTAAAGAAACCGAGATTTGTGTGGTGGTCAGCCCTGAACAGAATGAGATTCAGAAGTTCAAGCAGTGGGACCTGGATATTGAGCCACACCGAGAAAAAATGAATACCCAAGACCTTGAGACCCGCTTTAAGGATGAAGATGATCCGTTTCGGTTGGTGATTGTGTGCGCTATGTGGATTACCGGTTTTGATATCCCGCCCTTATCCACGTTGTATCTGGATAAACCTTTAAAGTCACATACCTTGATGCAAGCCATTGCCAGAGCCAATCGCCTCAGTGAAGGTAAGAATAATGGCTTGATCGTGGATTATATTGAAACCTATACCGCCTTGTTGGATGCCCTGGCTATTTATAGCGCCGGCGGTGAAGAAGGTGGCGATGCACCCACGCCACCCGTAAAGCCTAAAGAAGACTTAATCACCGAACTGGAAGAAGCTTTAGACGTCACTGAAGCATTCTTGCAGGATGAAGTCAGTTTTACGTTAGCGGAGTTAATAAAAGCAGACGGGTTAGCCAAAATTGCAGCCTTGGATAAAGCTATTAATGCGGTTTATACCAATGATGAAACGAAGCGAAAGTTTCAGGTGTTGGCACGGGCAGTGTTTAAAAAGTTTAAAGCCCTACAACCTGACACGGCCTTAAATAACTATGTCCCCCAAAAAGCGGCCATCGATGCTATTTACAGGGCCATAGAAGACAAGGTTGAAAGTGCGGATGTCGCTGAAATTATGCTAAAGATTCAGCAAGTCATTGATGTGTCTATCGGCAACACCGTCTCTGAACCGGGCCATAATCCAGCAAAAATCATTGATCTCAGTGAGCTAAACTTTGAGTTATTGGCGCAATACTTTAGCCATACTCAGCATAAGCATACGGCATTACATTTATTAAAAGATCTGGTTGAAAAACAGGTTAAAACCCTGCTGGAACTTAACCCGTTAACGATCAACTTTTACGAGCGCTACCAGGAAATAATTGAAGCCTACAATCTGGGTAAAGATGAAGTGATCATTCAGGATACCTTTAGAAAGCTGATTGAACTGGTTAAATCGTATACCGAAGAACAAGCCGAGGCTAAGCGTGACGGGTTGTCTGATGAACAAAAAGCCATCTTTGATATCTTGCGACAAGGTAAAAACTTAGAGACGGCTGAAAAGAAACAGATTAAAGCTATTTCGATTGAGTTACTCGATGAACTGAAAAAAGAAAAACTACAAGTGGAACATTGGGCGGACAAAGGCCCGACCTCAGCGGCGGTCTTCAACTACGTGAATAAAACCCTGTTTGAAGTACTGCCCTATCCCACTTATGAAACAGACGATATTGATGTAAAGACTAACTTAATCTACGAGCACTTAAAGCATCAATATTATGGCGGGGGTGCCAGTGTGTATGGACGCTACTGACACCAACAACCCGTTTTAATAGATCAATACACCTGTGAATAGGTTTCTCTAACCTCTTTAAGCTCCAGAGCTATTTCTCTACGCATTCGAAAATCACGTCGAGAGTGTGCAATGCTGTAAGGAATTTTTGAATTCTTCTCATACTTAACGGCAGTACGCACCAGACCAATCCACTGCCGGTCATTATCTTCCATTTCTTTAAAGCGGTTACGGATACGCTCTAATTCCTGATTACAATAGGTCACAAAGCCTGCGGCAT
Organism: uncultured Methylococcaceae bacterium; assembly: GCA_903866825.1. Classification (GTDB taxonomy): domain Bacteria; phylum Pseudomonadota; class Gammaproteobacteria; order Methylococcales; family Methylomonadaceae; genus Methylobacter_C. The sequence continues at coordinate 21,965 of CAIPPE010000091.1, read as the reverse complement.
AAAAGACACTGTTTTTAAGATAATCTTTTAAGGCAACCAAATCGCCATTGATTTCCTCAACGACTTGTTCAAAGTTACTGGGTTCCGGCAATTTGACAAGTTCTTCAACCAATTTTTTTGCCTGATCAACCGGGGATGTTTGAACAGCATCCTGATTGATTGCTGCTTTAATCGCTGTTTTGACATTTCTGCCTATAGCAGCAACAGGAGCCACCTGCGCCTGATTGGCCCATTGACCATAACGCAAATAATGCGTGACATCCTGTTTATTCATATCTGCTCCCTGATAGAAAGCTTCTAAGGTTCTGATTTCCGCAGAACGCTCATTCAATAAACGTTCACGTGCTTGCAAAGGCTTAGCAATGAAGGCTTCTACCGCAACCCGTCCAAAGCGTAAAAATAGCACTTGAAAACCATGTCTAATGCGGGCTTGCTCAACATTTTCATCAGTATTCAACAAGGTTTTACGTACGTCGTCAGTTTCCCACAGTAACGATTGCGTCTTTTCTACAATTTGATCAATCAATACCTGTAATGATTGGGCTAACTCATCCGTCAATTCCGTTTCAAACTTTTGCTGAATCTCTCTAAACAATTCTTCACGAATCTTATAATTGCCTTCTCGTGGATCAGGCATTGAAATCGTTCTGCCAGAGGTATAAATCCGTTTTAACTCTTCTATTTGCCCGGTGGTCAGATTAGAGAGCAAGTCGTCTATCTTTGCATCATAGGCCGCATGTAAAGTTAATAACTCCTTATGCTCCGCACCGATCGCATCCGCTTCTTTACGACCTTGAATACTTTCCGCATACCAGACATCAAAATCTTTCTTGATGCGTTGCCATTCACGACCCCACCATTGATTAAAATCTTTACCCAGCAGATCATCTTCTTCGATATCGGCGGTGTCGATTTCGCCATAAATAGGTTCAAGCCTGACTAACACATCACCGGCATAAAGGCGAATATTAGCCACTAATGCATCGCAGCGCTTTTTTAAGACTTCGGCTCTTTCATGATCAATATAATGATTAACCATGTCTTTTAATAGCGCAATACCATCCGTGATACCGAGCTTTTTTAACTTTAAGCGATCATCGGCATTCTTAGTCCGTCTTAAGGTATCCTCCGAGGGAATACCAAACTCAACTAAATGTGCCCGTGCGCAAACGGGAATCATGCGTCGTTCGGGTACTGCTGGCCAGTATTTTCTATGTTTATCGAGGGTTTCTTTAAAATCAATTTGATCATCTAAGGCATCGGCCTGTGTTAGCACCACAAATATCTTATCGGATACTTTAACGCTAGGATCTTCAGAATCAGCAATCACCAGAATATCTTTTTCTGGCCCTGTAATTGAGGGTTGCTTCATTTCCTTGGCATAAATAATGGCATCACAGCCTTTTAAACGGTCAATCGCCTGATCCGAGTGCATTTGAATACCTGAGTTAAACCCTGGCACATCATGAAATACAATATCCCGGTCACTTCTTAAACGAATGGTTTTGAGCTGGATGCGTTTTATCGCTAAAGACTGTGCGCGATTCTTAAAAATCGCTGACTGGAGTTGGTCACTCACTTCACTGATATCGATAAAGCTTTGTGAGTAGCCATTTTTTTGTTTGGTAAACTCATGAATCGCACTTAAATTCTTTTCAGTGTCATCATAGTCTTCTTGTATTTCTTTTCTTTCCTTATCGTTTAGCGTTTTCTCCAACGCCTCACGTCTTTGCTTTTGCAGTGTACTGATTTCTTCCTTGCTATAGTATTGTATAGACAGTAACTGATCATGCTCTGTCTGGGCTGACCAGATTTCTGTACTCGTAAAAGTACATCTTTCTCTTGCAGATGGCAGAATTTCTTGTCCTAACCAGGCATTTAATAACGCACTCTTACCGGCTTTCTCTAAACCGATCACGGCTACTTCAAAACGATTGGCGTGCAATCGTTCCAGTTGACGATTTAAACGGGCATGTTCGACAGTCAGTTTTTGCGCCAGTTCGGGTGCAATATCTTCTCCCGTCATACTGCACAAGGTCACCAATTTATCAGCCAGTACAGACGTTATTTCTAAACGCGCTAGTTGTTCTTGACAAGTTTCTAACCAGGTAGCCATAGATATTCCAGAGTGATTTAATACTTTTTAAGTCGTCTATCGATGAGTTTAAATGCTATCCCAACCGATAGACAACTAGAAAATGAGTCACAAGCGCGAAATAACCTGAGGTTATTTCGCGACGATTGCTTAATGACCTACTTCAACCTTATCGCCCTTAGTTTGGCCGATTTCAGCTAGCGTATCATTGAACCAGGTCGTTTCAAGATCAAATGGTTTTCCACCCTTAATACGTGGGAACTCGATAGCACGCAGAATATTGCCACGATCTTCATCATGACCGATAACACCTGACTCACGACGGAATGCACATTCAACAGCAAGATCAGCACAAGACTTGATCAAACGAATATCTTCAACGTTTGAGGCTGCTGCTCTTGCGAAGTAACCTGATTTTTGAACCAGGGTTTTTTCTGCGCCTAACATTTCCGCGAATTGCTCACCAAACCATTTACCGGGGTTAACGGCATCTAATTTAACATGACCAAACGCATCACGCGGCACTTCCTGTCCTTTTGCCTGCATTTCTGCAACAATGGATTCAACGCCTGCACCTTCAGAAACGAAGATGTTAACGGCATCATATTTATCCATCACCGCTCTTAGACGCTCGGCTTCTGCGGCAATATCAATGGTCATTTCTGGTATAAATACGCCATGAACTTCAAAGGCATTTCGGTCCAGACCTAATTCTGGCAACCATTCTGCACCATCAAGTAATTTACGGTATTCTTTAGCGGTCGCCGCTGTTAACCAACCGCAACTACGTCCCATCACTTCATGGACGATCAACATGCGTGGGTTTGCATTGTTTTCAGCGACTACGTTCCAAAAATAACGCGCGCCTTGCTCGGCAGCTGTCCAGGCACCTAAGGATTGTTTAATGGGGAAGACGTCGTTGTCGACTGTTTTGGGTAAACCAATCACTGTCAAACCATAATCATTGTTCGCCAAGAAAGCCGCTAAATCAGCCGCAGCGGTATTGGTGTCATCGCCACCGATGGTATGCAGAATATCAACACCATCTTTAACTAATTGGTCTGCAGCTACTTTTTGTGGGTCCTGGCCTTCTTGAACCAGACCTCGCTTTACACAATCTTTAACGTTAGTTAGTTTTACGCGGCTATTACCAATCAGTGAACCACCGAAGCGGTGTAACAGACCGGCTTTCTCACGGATTTCAGGTGTAACAGTATAATAATCACCCAACAGCAAACCTTTATAACCACTACGATAACAAATAATTTCAATAGACGGATCTATTTCACTATAACGCTCGATAAGGCTACCGATAGCTGAGTTTAAGCATGGGGCCAAGCCGCCTGCTGTTAATATTGCAACTTTTTTGGGTTTGTTCATAATGAATTGTATAGTATGAATTAAAAAAGGTAAGAAACTGGATGCAGGAAACTACATGTTATCCTTTACTTTATCGTACCGCTCTAAAACTCAAAATCCCCTGTATTATTCAGGGTTAACGCCATTTGACGCAAGAAATTCCTTTCAAACAATTTTGACGTTGAGCTCCGATAAAGAGGAATTTTATCATATTACAAAAGAATATCTTTTGTTTTTAAGACACTAGAAAAAAGATAGTCGTTGTTAAAGAATATTTATCAGCTATCTTTTTCAGTTAAGAGGCACAGACGAGAACTCGTTATGAGATGAAGCTTTAACAATAAAATCAGTCTTTACTTTTAAAATACCCACTAACCACTGCACTTAACGAAAGTTCATTTCTAGCCAGGGGCTTAATAATAATCAGCGCATCTATCAAAATTTTTAAAGCCTTAGGTAGATTAATTAAGCTTTGACGAACTAAATCAAACGCTCCAAACACGGCTAAACAGACAAACTGTTTAATGAGCGAATAATGATTTCTGTTTAAACCCGCTAAGATTGCAATCGACTCCTGCGCATTGGCACCCCCACACTGGAGATATTTGAACACCGCTGTTTTAAGCAAATCATTGGACATGACCCCATAGAGGGCATTGGCAAGTATATTTAGATTGGCATTCGCATGCTGTCTATCCCGATAATAAGCTTCTATTTTTTCATGAATCAAATCAGTGTTACTAAAATCAGGCATCGCCAATAAATGCTCACTCAAGATCTGAATATCAGAGAATACCGCAGTTAAACCGCCCCCAGTTAATGGGTGCCGCATATTAAGTGCATCACCCAACATGACCGCGCCCTTCCTAATGATAGGCTTGGCCGCCATATAATGATTAGGCATAACCTTAAAGCCACCTTCCAGTATGGCTTGCTGATAACTTTTAACCATACATTCGGGAATATACGGTGTCACATTGGCATCGAGATGACTTTGTAGTAATTGCTTTCTGGGCAGTTGATCCCCAGGAAAGTCAATTAACAGCCTGACTTCATTTTCTGAAATGGGATAACAAATAAAGGGGGTGGGTCCTGATAAAAACACATGCCCATGTCTTGGAAAGGGCATGTCACAGTTTTTTAATATTAAACCGATAAAGTATGATGTGACTGTTTTTTCATTGTTACTGAGACTTTCTCTAAAATTCGAGAAAAAGCCATCACTGGTAATCGTCAAAGGAGCGTATATTTCTTTTATTTCTGAAGTTACTGATTCCCTGTAACTGACACCGATAATTTCCTGGTTGTCATTTTCCAATAAACGCAATGCCTTACCGTGTATTTGCGTAACGGAGTCATTTTGCAAAGCAGACTTTCTAATTGTCTGCAAAAATCGACCATTATGTAAGCCCATTCCCTTATAACCACTGGGATAGGGAATGGTTATTTTCTCATTTCCCTGCAATAATGAATAACCATCAACTAATTGTGCATCAAAACCGTCTAATAAATGACCCAAATTCATTTTTTCAAGCGAAAGGACAGCTCCAGGCTGCAGCAATTCACCGACAATACGTTTTTTCTCTTTAAAGCAGTGATCGATTAGAGCAATCTTAACACCTTTGGGCGCTAAGTAAGCCGCAATGGTTGCCCCAGCCATGCCTGCGCCGATAATACAAATGTCAAATTCTGATTTCATATTGAATTATTTGGTACAAATACTTTAAGTTGCGTTAGTTCTTTTCTCATTCCTGGATGATCTGGTTATAGTATCTATTTAACGCCCAGATAGGAAATATATTCCTATAGTTAGCATAAGTTATCATACAGTTATAATTAAAAACGCCCGAAATTTTTTCTTGCAACCAATCCCCCGTATCTGTTTGCCTACTGAGTAACAACTCAACGCCTGCTTCGATAACATTGCTGTCTTTAAAATCAGCAACCATTAATGTCAGCAATGCCCATGCTGTGTTAACCACTTGAGATGTTTCTGCTTCACTATAAACCAGCTTAGAGCAAGATTCAAAGGTTTCTCCCCATCCTCCGTCTGCTTTTTGCTTTTCTATTAAAAAAGTACACGCTTTATTGATGCTGTCTATTAGAATTGCATCATTAAAATAACCTTTTCCCTTGGCCTTACTGATGGCTTCCACTGCAAACCACGTTGCATAAGTAAAACAAACCGCCCAACCACCATACCATGATCCATCGGCTTTTTGTTGGTTAAGGATAAATTGTAATCCGGCATTAATCGCTTGATATATCTGCTTGGATTTATAGTCCGGATACGCTTCCTGAATCTCCAGCAAGGCTATGACACACGCTGCTGTACATTCAGTCCAGGAATAATCGATCATTATATCGGCAAACACCTCTGATGGATTTAGTTTTTCTAACCATTTAGGTGCACGGGTCAATTCGTAAGTTGCCCAACCACCATCTTTATTCTGATAAGAAAGAATACTATCAACGGCCTGCTCAATACGCCTTTCATCAATGACGGTCTCAACCAGACCAGAGGCATGAACTGCTAACGTAGCACTTAACCCTTCTGCTGTACAGTCTGCAACCGGCCAACCGTTTTCTGCCGTAGAAAATGGCCAGCAACCAATCATAGGATGTCGAAAGAACTCCGCATGAGTGGGGTGTTCAGATTTGATTTGCGACAACTCAATAAATTGGTAGCTCTTTTGGATGGTCTCTGGAAACAGCTTTCCTAGATCACTCTCCAGTATCGCACGAGTAGCAAACGCCGCATCCCAAAGCTGAGAGCCATTATAGCCACTCATCTTCATACCATCTTCAGCAACCCATAAGTAATCATACCATCGAGCCACATGTTTTTTAAATTGTTCAGAGTTACTGCCATAAGCATGCCAGATACAAATCGAATTAATCGCTTTATTGACAGGGCCAATATCAATGTAATCAGTTTGCGCATCTTCAGCATTCAGATACCGCAGAATATAAGCCAGTGCTTTTTTTCTTAACCAGGAACAACTTATTTTTTCATAGCTGTTCGTGAATAGATTCATCCATTTTAAAACAGGCGATAACTGAGTGTAGTCATCCTTAGCACACAGCGCGTTACGTTGCTTAGGCCAATCAATAGTCGCAAAGGTATCGCCATACAACTCATCCCTTAACGATAAGACAAACTCATTTTCGGGCACTTTGATACGTTGTGCATAACAATATGCCATAGGCAAATACACCATACGACTATGACACCAATACCGTGATGGATGAAAAAGAAGCCATTTAGGAAATAACCACATTTCAGGGAATAAACTATTAAACCCCTGCCAGTCATACAGATTTAAGGTCGACAGATAAAACTTGCCCCAAGACGGTATGCCTGTCACTCCGCCATTGCTTTGTATCCAAGCCCTGGCTTTAAGCAAGGCTTCGTGATTTTTATCCACGCCCAGTATACGAAGTGAAACATACTGCATGACCGTGCCAAACATCGTTGACTCGCCCTCAATATGCATACCCCAACCCGCATCTTTATTTTGATGATTAAAGAGGTACAGTTTCATCATTTCCCGATGGGCTTTAGGAAAAGGCGTAGCAGAAATATAAGACGCAATCAGTAAGCCGGGTAAAAGAAACAGAGGCCCACCATAATCCCCTGGCCAATGTCCATTATCACTCTGTAAGTAAGAGTAGTAGTTAATCCCTTTGATCAACCTATCAGCTATTATCTGTGCTTTAGAAGAGTCTAACTTTGGGAATCGCCCAGTAAACTCACGAAAGTTTGCTGCAATTGCAGCATCCCTGAACACCTTATCACCGGAATTAGGGTTATTTGATTTATCGAATAAGAAGTCCTCATTAAACTGAGCAATTTCCCGATCTGAAACCGTATCAGCATTTTGGAGGTGATCGTTAATGTTCTTTGAACTTGGCTTAAATGCCCATATATGCCGACCCTTTTCGGTTAGTAGTTGCCAGTTTTTCCAACCCGGTTTTACATTCAGCATAGTGTTATATGAATTGCCTTTTAATTTATTTTAATTGCCGAATAAAGCAATACGGACCATTGCAATGAAACCCTTAAGCTTCTTCGCTAATCCGGTTTGTTTGCGTAAACGTTCATGACCTGGAAGCAACTGGCCCTTTGCCAACTTACCAATCTTTCTTTTGACCGCAGGATCAAGCTTTCCATCAGCCGCTAACTCAAAGAATAAGGCTTTTACATTACCTAAGTCAAAAAAGTCTCTCTGCCATTCCCACTTATAATTGCCGCCATACCGAAACCAAGACCCCCCGATACCTTCCACCTGGTAGTGAGTACCGTCTTCCCTTAGAGCCGGTGACACTTGAGTCCAAAGACCAATCACTTCGCCCTGCTTTTCATCAATCAAGATCCTGTGATAAGGATAGCGCCATTCTTCAAAGCCTTCCATTTGCACGCCTAAAGCCCATTCTTCTATTTCTTTACGACTTCGAGCAACAAATTCTTCATTGGGCCCAATGTTCCAACGATATTCTGCATCATCGGTATACATGGCACCCAAATACTTAGGCCAGTTACCTTCCTTTTCGGCATCCCGATTGGCCTGTAACCAACGCTCTACCATTTCTTCCAATTCTGCTCTAGGGTATGCCGCCATTCTTGGTCTCTAAGGTTTATTCTTTAGGTTGATAATAATCGCTTTAGTAGGACAATACTTTTCAGCTTGCCGTGCTTTTATTAATAAATCCAGCGCTGGATTGTCTTGTAAAACAGTTAAATGACCTTCATCGTCCACATGAAAAAGCTCGGGCGCTTCAGCCATACACGTCGCATGTCCCTGACACAGCTCCCTATCTATCTGTATTTGAAACCCCGTCTCATCTGTCTCACTTTGCGAAACATTATCCATATTTGCCTGATCAGCACTTGCAAAAATATCAGTCCGTTTGACATAGCGAACCCGACAAGGTGACACAGGTTGTACCACCATCTGAGTAAAATCATCCTGATAATGATCTTTCTCATCAATTAATTCAAACGTATATCGACGTAATAGAATGCTAAAAATCGCCTTTAATTGCAACATGGCAAAAGCATTGCCTGAACATTTATGCTTACCACCACCAAAAGCTATCCAACTAAAAGGTTTGGCATCTTCCTGGCGCTCTTCTGAATAACGATCAATATCAAATTCTTCAGGATTGGGAAACACTTCTGCTATACGATGCGAGACCCTGGGCGAGGTACAGACATATTTACCGGCTTTAACGGTATAACCTTTAAAGTGAAAATCCTTCATCACTTTGCGAATTAAAAATATCAGCGGAGGATGTAAGCGCAAGACTTCTTTAATGACGCTTTCAAGTACCGGAATTTCACGCAACGATTGAAAAGTCACTTCGCCATCTACACCAAAGTGACCATCTAACTCTTTTAACACCACGGCTAATTGCTCAGGTCTACGCGCCAGTTCCAACAATGTCCAGGCCGCTGTCCCTGCGGTGGTATGGTGACCAGCGAAGATGGTGCCGATTAACATCCCGGTAATTTCATGAGCAGACAAATGACTGCCATCATCATAGGTAGAATCAATCAATAATTGAAATGCATCATCACTTTTCTCAGGCTTAAGCGCTCTTTTAGCAATAATACCGGTCACTAACTCTTGTAACCGAACCCGGGCTTTATCTCGACGACGAAATACAGGCAAGGGTAAATACGGAAACACAAACGCCAGCGGATTAACGCCTTTTTCAAGATCATGATAGATCTGGGCAAACTCTTCGTTCAGTTCATACCTGAATTCATCTCCCAATAAACAATGACTGGAGGTATAGATAGTCAGTTCTTTCATAAACTCAAGCAGATCAATCTCACCGGTATGGCCCCAGTTAGCAATCATTTGCTCAACTTCTTTAACAATGACTTGCGCATAACTGCGCATCGGCTTATCACGCAATACCGGCATCAACATCTTAAGCTGCTGATCTTTTTTATGTGGGGGCGCATCAAAAACAACACCCTTACCGAAAATAGGCGTCATGATTTTATAGGCTTGACTTTGATCTAACTGTGCATCTGGCGCACGGAAAAAAGCTTCATTTGCTTCAGGCCCAGTCATCAGCACCATTTTCTGGTGAAACATCCGAAACTCGCCAATCTCTCCGAGCGTGTTTCTAAGCATCACCATGTATGAAAAAGGATTTTTGCCAAATTGCAGCATGTGACCGAGCAGCGGTAATGCCCCCGGCATTTTAGGTGGCTCCTGGCCCGGGGTAACAGTTTTATTGGTATTGGCAGTCGTCATAACTCGGTCTTGATATAGTGGAGATTAAGGCTGATAAAAATAATCTACCCTAGCCACCCGAAAAGCATAAACCTCTGAATACGACAGGAGCATGCCAAATAATTCAATAATTTTACGCGGTGACTGATTAATGTACAAACCTTTCTCATATCCCCCATTTTAATAATCCACCCAATCCTTAATCTTTACCCGATAAAAAAGGTACAAAAGTCACCTCTTCGAGTATCTCAATCTGGTAACTACTACCTTTACGCCAAACTCTTTGTAAGGTCTGCGGACCACCACTTAATCCAACCGGAATAACCATCACACCACCCGCCGTTAACTGCTGTAATAATTGCGCTGGTATTTCTTCAGGCGCAGCCGCCACAAGAATAGCATCAAATGGCGCATAATCAGCCCAACCTAAGTGACCATCATTGTATAGGTAACTCACATTGTAAATATTTAATTCTGACAAATGCTCTTTTGCTTTTTTTTGTAGCGGCAGAAGTCTTTCGATAGAATAAACATGATCCACTAACTGAGCCAAAATCGCTGTCTGATAGCCACAGCCTGTTCCTATTTCAAGTACATTACGTAAATGACTGGATGAATCCAGGAGTAACTCTGTCATCCTGGCAACGATATAAGGCTGTGAGATAGTTTGATTGTAGCCAATGGGTAACGCGGTATCTTCGTAAGCACGACTAGACAATGCTTCGTCCATAAAAATATGTCTAGGTGTATCACGCATTATTTCCAGCAGTTTTTGATTCTGAATGCCTTGATCGGCTAACCGTTTAATCATACGTTCACGCGTTCTCAAAGATGTCATGCCGACACCTTGTAAGCTTACGTTCATGACTCGTCTTCCTTAGGCAACCAAGCCTTTAAAGCCTCTAAACTATCATAACGAGTCAAATCAATTTGCAAGGGTGTAATCGATACATAACCTGCATTAATGGCATAAAAATCAGTCCCTGGTCCAGCATCTTGTTCTGCACCCGGAGGACCCACCCAATAGATACTTCGTCCACGCGGATCTTCACTCTTAATGACGGGCTCTGATTTATGTCGTTGACCTAAACGGGTAGCCTGATAACCTTTTAAATTTTCCAGCGCAACATCCGGCACATTCACATTAAGAATCGTGTCTTTTGGTAAAGGTTTTTTGATGAGTTGCTTTAATAACCCCACGGCTACCTGTGCCGCCGTTTCAAAGTGACTGGGATTACTGCCCACTAACGAAATGGCGATAGCAGGCAAACCCAAGAATCGCCCTTCGGTTGCGGCTGCAACAGTCCCCGAATAAAGCACATCATCACCTAAATTTGAGCCATGATTAATACCCGCAAAAACCATGTCTGGCTCATCATCCAATAACCCGGTTATCGCTAGATGCACACAATCTGTCGGTGTCCCATCAACCTTAATAAAACCATTATCTGTTGAATAAGCCCGCAATGGCATTTCCAATGTTAATGAATTACTTGCCGCACTTCTATTTCTATCAGGGGCTACGACAGAAACAGTGGCATATTCCTTTAAGGCATTAGCTAATGCAGTCAGACCCTCAGCCAAGTATCCATCATCATTACTTAACAAAATATGCATTATCAATTCGCCTTAGAGCGTAATAAATTATAAAATCAATCATATTAGCAACAATAACCAATAAAATCAGCTTTCGTGGTAAAAAAAACTCTGTCAGAAGAAGACCAGGATTTGTTTCGTCAAACCATCGGTAAAGTACGCACAACGAATAGCAATAAGATCCTGTTAAACCAAAGCAGTAAACCCAAGCCTTATCCCAAACATCAAGCCAGAAACATCGATGATGACTTGATTAACATACCCGCTACCGATCTGGAAAAGGTCGGCCTTGAAGACAGTATGAGTTTTATCGCGCCTGGCGTGCAGAACAATGTGCTCAAGAAATTACGCAGAGGTTTTTTTAGCCTTGATAGCGAAATAGATTTACATGGTTTAACCAGTAGAGCCGCCAAGAAACAGTTATTGCAGTTCTTAAATGCTTGCACTATTTCCGGCTACCGCTGTGTGCATATTGTACATGGTAAAGGTTATCGCTCAGTTGACAGTCAACCTGTTTTAAAAAATGATCTTAATTTATGGTTGCGACAACACAAGGATGTCCAGGCCTTTTGTTCTGCCCCACCTAAAGCAGGAGGCACAGGTGCGGTGTTTGTATTACTGCGGCTATCAGAGAAATATAGTCATGATGATGGACTAGAGCGCTAATAGTATCGAACTGAATTATGCTTATGGAAAGATAATTAAATCTGGATGAGCAAATAGTTAATTTGCTCATTCAATCTCACTTTTCTACCAATATTAGTAATTAAACTTTAACTGTGCAAAGTAGGTTCTTGATGGAAAGGGATGGTATAACCAGACTTGCTGATCAGTGACATTATCAATACCCGCAGCCGCGCTGAGCTGTTTGGTAAACTGATATTTAGCATGTAGATCAACAATAAAGAATGCAGTGCCCCCGGACGTATAGGTAGCCAGATTGGTATCGCTGTTGTTTAACTGCCCAAATTGTGAGCTACTATACCGCCCACTCACCGAGGTAGTTATCTTATCCGTTGGCCGATAAGCAACCGTTGCACTGGCACGCCATTCAGGTACTCTAGGTTGACGCTTACCGGTTGCTGGTTGGTTTGCATTAGGATTAGCCGCTAAAGCAGCCGCAGGTAAAGCAGCAGCTTCGGCATCAATCGCTGAGGCATCGGTGATTCTAGAATCTGCCCAAGTGGCATTACCGGACAAATCTATCCCTTTTATGCCCACATCACTCGCTTCACCAGCGACTTCGACGCCATAGGTTTGAGTTTCTCCCACATTTTGAGAATAAGAGGCATAAGAGTTGCCCGTACCCGGTATCACAGTGGTTTGGCTAAAAATGGCATCTTTTACCCGCTCTTGAAACAAGCTTAAACGAAGCTTACCGTTATCCAAAAAGTATTCATTGGCCCATTCTGATGAAAGCGCTTCTTCAGGTTTTAGATTGGGATTACCAAAGAAACTCACGGTTGTGGAATTAGTTGCATTGGTGGACTGATAGAGTTCGGTTACAGTAGGGAAACGGTAAGCCTGACCAATAGACAAGCCCGTTTGAACCCGACTGATAGGTCTCCAGGTTAGTTTAGCCTTAGGCGAAAACGTTAGATCATTAGTACCCGCCTGATTGGTTGATTTAAAAGCACCCGATGTTAGTGTGGTTGCATTATAGCCATCAAAGGCATGCCAATTTTCCAGACGTCCACCTAAAGTGAAATTCCAGTCTTTGTTAATAGCCAAAGAGTCTTGTGTCCAATAACCTTCAGTTTGAGTTTTTCCTTGAGAGTTTTGATAAATACTACCACTGTCATTACTCGCCCAATTGTTTACGTTATAAACAGGGTTGTTTAACTCATAGTAATCGTGGTGAAATCCAAAGCTGATTTCATGTTTGCCTAATAAATCAGTTGCTGGACGCCATATCCCTTTTGCATCTGCAGTGTTCCAGCCGGTTCCAGTTAAACTAGTGACTCGACCTACGCCATTGTTCGCGGCTAGATTGGGGGCTTGTGTCGATGTTCTGCTTAAATCTGTCCCGTAGTCAACAACGCTGCCAGATAAGTCCCAGTCAAATACACCGCCGGTATCAGATTTAATATTCATACCATGTGACCAATGCATTTGCTCTGCTCTGGTTTCTGCGAAGGTACTGCCCAGGTTATATTGTTTTCCGGCAATATTGACAATTCCACTATTAACTATGTTACCGGCAGAGTCGCGTAAATAACTTTCAAAGCCGGCATGATTGTCGTTCTGCCATAATCCTAAGGTATAAGCGGCATGAATGGTATTAGTAATATCATAGCCAAATTTCCATTTGAAGTTATCTTGAACGGTGTGGTTGATATTGCCTGCACCTAACACGAGTGCCGCTTTACCATAAGGATTAGCGTTTGCAATAGCACCGGTTACCACGGTGTTTCCTGCCACTGCATTCGTTGTCGAAAGAAGCGGATTATTAAAAGTAATAGGCTGGCTGTTACTGTCTAAATGACTGGCATCAAAGCGAAATGAAAAATCCTTGTAACGATCACCGACATTAAATGAATATTCCTGGCTGTCGTAAGTCTTTTTCTTGCCATAGAAACCATAATCTTGCCAGGTAGATTTTATATCAGCACCGGCTTCAAACTTTTGGGGCATTTTGGTTTTTATATCAATAACACCTCCCATAGAATTACCTGAGTAGGCCGCAGAAAAGGGGCCATACATCACATCAGTACGTTCAATCTCAGAGGGAGAAATCATGTTCCAGCGAGGCGAACCGGTGTTGGTATTATTATTACCTAACAAGGAAGAAAGCAAGATACCATCCCCATAAATTAAGCCCCGCGCACTGGCACTGGTTCCCGACGTTCGCCAGCCTACCGGTGCATTGGTATCGCCAATATAGCGTCTGCGTACCTGAATACTGGGCATGTATTTAACTACATCTTCAGCAGTCATCGCATTGATCGTATTTTCGATGCGATCACTTGTTATGCTTTCTGTTGTGGCTGGTAATTTGTAGATTTCTTTAGCGTTAAGAGCTACTTTTTTTGTAACCGTTAGTTCTGGCAAGACCTTAGTATCGTTTTTGGCTTGAGTATTAGCTTTTTTTACCGGTGTGGTATTTTTTTTAGTAGTCGTTACTTCCTTTGCTGTCGTAATATCCTTCAGCTTGGTTTCTCCTGATGCCAAAGGGGATGTCATGATCAGCAGACAGATAAGAGCTTTTCTCGAATTGAACGGAAACGGAGGGATGTTATAAATCATCGTTAATAAGTCATTTATGAGTTGAATAAAGTCTCATAAAAAAAGCAATACTTATACCAATCATCCCTAGCCCTTATTAATAAAGGCTTCCGCCATTACAACAGCTAGCTTAACCTAATCCTTAGTACGGCATATAACACAGTTTTATTAAAGAAGTGCGTGAAATGCCTCACTATTAATTTTGATAAACATCCATATCTAATCTTAATTCAAGATAAAACAGAGCTACTTACATCTCTAAATTGAACTAAATTATAAATGCCTATCATATCAGCTATCTTTCATGTTTCAGTTCTTTGTTTATTTCAGAATGGGTTTCTAGATTTAGTGGTAACTCCCTCGTCCGAAGCCTATATGCCAATCAATACAGAAAAATCACAATTTAGATTACTCAATTTTGTGGAAGAAACACAGTTTATCGTGCATCAACCACAATTGATCGTGGCAAGACTACAGATATCTTTGGCAAGAATGGGCTTGATCTACCCCAAGAATACCGTTTTCTTACCCAAGAATGCTCTTGATCATGGGTAATACTAAGTCAATGTCATCCTATCAAGCCTACTTTACCTACGACCAACGCCATTCTTACCCCAGAAAACTGCATTTCCAATTACTTTTACTCCAATCTGAACCAAGAAAATCACATTCTTGGGACAGTCTGCTGCATAGAAGATGAGGAGGACTCTAGAAAATAGACCGTCTATTCCATTCAAGCCCCTTTATATCCCTTAAAGAACCTGAAACGTACTTAAACAAGTCTGTTTAGGGGAGTCATTCTAAATCCCTTCTGGCTACCTATTGGCAACTGTTTAAAACAAAACACATCTGCTTCTAGCTTGATGATTAAGCAGCAAATCAGATTTGCCTTCTTTACCACCCCAAGCTGAATTAAACCTGATTGCAATCCAAATTAAAGATTAATTTATTTAATAATCAATCTATTACCTAAACAAATACCTTGCTGATAATTAATTATCTAGCCTAAATCTCTTTTGGCACGCTAGCTGCATTAGTACTATTCCAGACGGATCTAGAACAACACATTGCGCGCACCTGACACCCACTTTATTGAGAGCAACCTATGAATAAAAACCTTTCAAGAGCTAAATTAAATTTGATCATTAATGATCCAGCCACTTTTTTGGCTGACAAGAAAACAGCGAAACGAACTGAAGCCACCAAAACCTTTCAATCAACGATACGAAGTCAAAAGCCTAACCTCTACATAATTCATGGAGACAATAAATGAAAATAAAATCCTATCTTGCCGTCTTGTGGACAGTTGCTGGTGTCATAGCCATCGACACCGCAACGGCTGTAGACACCTTTAATAATTCGGTTGGTGAAATCGGTACTAAAAAACAGGCTGACTTTGTTAGCAGCCCTGCTGTAACAACCGAATCGCAAGCCAGCCAACCCGCCCCACAAAATACCCCGCAAACAACCGCTGCCGCTACCGATAATCAAACCGATAGCGCAAAATTGGTACAGACTGCAAAATCCACATTATGGTCATATCAGCCTCTAAAATCGCCAATAATACCCACTGTTAATAAGCCAAATTGGGTTCTTAACCCGATTGACGCTTTCGTACTCGCCCCATTGGAAGCAAAAGGAATTTCTCCATCACCCGAGGCTGACCGTGCCACTTTCATTCGTCGGGCCACGATAGATGCCTGGGGATTGATTCCTACGCCAGAAGAAGTGAATAACTTTGTTAATGACACCTCCCCAACCGCTTACGAAAAACTGGCTGATCGCTTACTTGAATCCCCTAAATACGGTGAGCGTCAAGCGCGTCGCTGGCTTGATCTAGCACGCTATGCCGACAGTAATGGCTTTGACAATGACGAGACCCGCCCTAATCTTTGGCGATACAGAGATTACGTTATCAACTCGTTTAACCAGGACAAACCCTATAACCAGTTTGTCAAAGAACAACTAGCAGGTGATGAAATAGCGCCTGATGATCAAAACTCTTTAATTGCTACCGGATTCTTGAGAGGCTTTCCTGATAACCCCAATGGCCGCGCCTTGGTGCAAAAGAAATATCAGCATACAACGGATGTCACCGATACCGTCGGTAAAGTATTTTTAGGGCAAACTGTTGAATGCGCGCGTTGCCATAATCATAAATTCGACAAAATAAGCCAAAAAGATTATTTCTCTCTACAGGCATTTTTTGCTAATGCCAGTGCCGTAGATAACATCCCTGCAAAAAAAGAAGCGCAGGAAGTTGAGTATGAAAAAGCGCAGGCTAAATACGAAGAAGCCCTTAAGCCTATAAAAGAAGCCAAAAAAGCCATTCTTGATCCCGTCAGAACAGCCGCTAATAATTATTACCTGGAACGTTATGATGAAAATAGTCTGGTTTCACTCAAGAAAGCGAAAAGTGAATGGAATGCACATGATCGCTGGGTCAATCATGTTTACGGTTCATACATTGATGACGATCGCTTAGCCAACTATTTACAGGATACCTCCGTTAACAAAAATGCTCCCGACTATAATCCTGAAAATGCAGAACGTTGGGCGGCCTATAAAAAGTTAAATGATGAAGCCAAGAAAATAACGCAAAAACTAAAACCGAACGGCTCCGATACCATTTCGGCTATTACTGAACTTGGTCATGCTGATGCACCACCAACGTATGTATTTTTCGGTGGTATTCAAGAACGGCCTCTGGAAGAAGTACAACCCGCCTTTCCTGAAGCTCTGACCAGTGAAAAACCAAACATCGTTGCAACCGCTAACTCTTCAGGTCGTCGGACTGCACTAGCCAACTGGATAGCCAGCGCACAAAACCCGCTTACTGCTCGCGTTTATGTGAACAGAGTCTGGGAACAATATTTCGGCACTGGAATTGTTAAAACCGTCAGTGATTTTGGTAAAGCAGGTGACAAGCCTACCAATCCGGAATTGCTTGATTACCTAGCTGATAACTTCATCAAGAATGGCTGGAGCATCAAGAAATTGCATCGCCAGATTCTTCTTTCTAACGTCTATCGTCAATCCTCAGCACCGCGTGAAGAAGCTCTCAAGGCTGATCCAGATAACAAACTGTTAGCTGTCTTCCCTCGTAAACGTTTGGAAGCTGAAGAAATACGGGATTCACTGTTGGTTGCCTCAGGCAAACTTGAAGATAAGCTGGGTGGACCCAGTGTATTTCCTCCCGTTCCCGCCAATCTGGTAACGGGTAATTCAAACGTTGATGGCAGTCCACTCTGGAAAGAATCCAAAGATGTTCATGATCATAACCGTCGCAGTATCTATATTTTTACCCGTCGTAGCATTCCTTATCCATTATTGGAAACCTTCGACATGGCTTCTGCACAAGAAGTACACAGTAAACGTGATGTGACAACAACGCCACTCCAAGCTTTGGCGCTTTACCACAGTGATGTTGTCTTTGGATGGTCGCAAGCCTTAGCAGGCAGAGTCATTAACGAGGCCGGTAGTGATACCTCTGCTCAACTTGACAGACTCTATCAATTGCTCTTTGCACGTACCCCATACACATCAGAAAAAGCGGCTTTGCAAGAGTTTCTGGTCAGTCAGGAAAAAGTGATCAAAGATAAAGCCTTGTCCGGTAAATTTGGTCTGAACGTACCGACAGGTCTTAAAGATACCCAGAATTTGGACCCCATCCATTCCTCTGCGTTTGTTGATCTAGTACACACCGTCGCAAATTCTAATGAATTTGCTTACCGCTTCTAGCTTGAATTTAAAACTATTTAAAAAAGGAACATGACAATGAACAACTTATCACGCAGGAAATTTCTTCTCAACACCACTTATGGTCTGGGTGGTCTGAGTCTAAGCGGGTTATTGCCCGGTGGTGGTATTTTTTCCACACCCGTACTTGCCGCTGACTATGTCGATCCACTGGCACCCAAGTTACCTCACTTTCCCGCTAAAATAAAATCGGTTATCTGGCTACATCAAAACGGTGCTCCCAGCACACTTGATTTATATGATTACAAACCTGAATTAATCAGACTGGCTGGTCAAGAAATTCCGCCTTCTTTTCTTAAGGATATTAAAGTCGCTATTCGGGGTGGTACTGGTAAACTTTATGCTTCTAACAGAACCTGGAAGCAGTATGGTGAAAGCGGTGCCTGGTTCTCTGATCTGCTGCCGAATTTGGCTCAACATGCAGACAAAATCGCCTTTATCAAAAGCAGCACTACCATTGGTGCGACCCATGATATTTCTATCCTAAAACTCAATACCGGTAACCTGACGCCAGGAAGACCGACACTGGGAGCGTGGATAAGTTATGCACTGGGATCGGCTAACCCTGATTTACCTGCTTATGTGGTGCTTTACAATGATAAAAAGGAACCTCGTGGTGGAGCGCTTAACTGGAGTGCAGGCTTCTTGCCAGCGGTTTATCAAGGCACTGCATTCCGTCCTGGTGACTCCCCAATCCTGCATTTGGAACGCCCTGAGTTTGTTACCCAACAGGAAGAAAATGGTACGTTAAGCCTATTAAACCGCTTGAATCGCGAAGGTGCGGCTAGGTATCCACAAGACACCGAGTTACAGGCCCGTAATCGGTCTTATGAATTAGCATCTCGTATGGAAGTGGCGGCACCCGAAGCAGTTGATCTTTCTAAAGAATCTGATGCAACCAAAGAACTCTATGGCTTGAACGATGAAGTCAGTAAAGGCTACGGCTCTAACTTACTCAGAGCCAGACGTTTGGTAGAGCGCGGAGTACGCTTTATTCAAGTAGTCTCAGGAGAACTTGAAATTGCAGGTGAAAATAGAACCTGGGATGCGCATAACAACCTGGATGAGAACCATGGAAAACATGCCAAAGCCGTAGACAAACCGATTGCCGGTCTGCTTCAAGATCTTAAGGACAAAGGTCTGCTGGATTCAACTTTAGTGGTCTGGACCTCTGAGTTTGGCCGAACCTCTTATGGACAAAGTGGTAATGGTCGCGACCATAACCCTTGGGGTTACACTCAATGGCTGGCGGGTGGCGGCATTAAAGCGGGTACTACATTTGGACAAACTGACGAAGTGGGATTACAGGCAGTGGGCGAAAAAGTGGATACTTATGACGTCCATGCCACCGTTCTCCAACTGCTTGGACTGGATCATCTGAAAACAACCTTCCTCCAAAATGGACGCTCTGAACGTCCAACCATTGTGTATGGCAAAGTCATTAAGGAGCTGCTAGCATAGGCAGCCAGCCATAGGGTTTTCCCAGTCATTATTTTGATACATTTTTGTTCATACATTAGTATTTAATGATGGCTGGGCTAAACTTGAGCTAGCGCCTTAATGTATAAGTACATAAAAACAGGTAACTATGTTGTCTTTCTACTCAAGCGCATTTATTGAGCACGTCACAATTAACTCCAAAAAACTAAAAGTTATTTCAAAAAATAATTAATCGGTATCAAGATGAAATCCAGACTCTCCTTTTTAATCCTGGCTTTGAGTTTGGCTTCATGTCAATCCAATCTGACTAACGTATCGCCTGAAGTTAAAGTACCCATTAAAGCAGGTGAACTTCCGGCTGAATCTTTTGCAAAACAGCCCTTGTTTGAAAAGATGAAATGGTCAAGAGATGGGAAAACTACCGCTTATATACAAAACGATAGTGGTAAATCAACTTTAATAACAACAGATTTGTATGATGGCCAAACTCACAAGGTCTTCCAAACAGAGAACAAGGACCTTTTCATTAAAGATTTCAGTTGGGTCAACAATGAAAGACTTTTAGTTAAAATAGAATATTATGGCAAGGTAAATTACTCCGGTCTAAATGACCTGAAATTTTATGAATCAACATTATTTGCCGTCAATAAAGATGGTACGCAACCCAAACGAGATTTAATCTGGTTGGATGAAAGTGATATTTTATCGCTCTATAGGGATAACTTTACTTTAATAAATGATGACCCTAATCATGTATTTATCGAGAATGACAAGTCTCATCCCGGAAAACCTGATGTATACAAGCTGGATGTTTATACGGGTTCTTTAGAAAAACTAGTCGTTAATGACGGCTGGGTTAGAGACTGGGTTTACGACAGACAAGGCAATGTAAGAGTTGCCAGCGGTTATAAAGGCACAACCTATACTGTCGCCCACCGATTTAATTCAACAAATGACTGGAAGACTCTCTCCGAGAATGAGTCATTTAAAGTGCTTGGCTTTGATGAGAACCCGGATATTTTATATATAACCGCTCCTTATAACGGAAGAGCTTCCGTATTTAAACTCAACTTAAAAACCAATGCCCGTGAATTGGTTTTAGCTGATAAGGACTATGATATAGTCGGTAGTTTAATTCGATCTTCAGATAGAAAACAGGTGATCGGAATAAATTATTTGGACTCCGCTGCAAAAGTCATCTACTTTGACCCAGATGCAAAAGAGTTACAACGTAAAATTGATAAGATTTTACCCACTACGGGTAATATTTTTATTTCTTCTTTTCAAAAAAATCATCTTGTCTATTCATCGAACACAAATATTGCGCCTAGATATTATCTTTATGATGAAACAACCAATACGGTAGAAGATGTAGCTGAAGCCTATCCGGATTTAAAAAAAGAGTTACTCACTGAAAGCAAGCAAGTTTTAATACGCTCACGTGATGGCATTAACATGGAAGCTTATTTAACTCAGCCCTCTAAGAATAAAGGAAAACCGGCTCCTACCATTATCTTCCCTCATGGTGGCCCATGGTCAAGGGACTTCAATACATTTGATACATGGACACAGTTATTTGCTAATAGAGGCTGGAATGTACTTCAGGTCAACTTTAGAGGGTCTACCGGATTTGGTGAAACTTATCTGAAGCAAGGCTTTAAACAATGGGGACTAAAGATGCAGGATGACATTGTTGATGCCACAAAATGGACTATCAACAATAATATTGCCGATAAACAAAAAATTTGTATAGTGGGTGCGAGTTACGGTGGTTATGCCGCATTAATGGGCGTTATTAAGTATCCTGATTTGTATCAATGTGCAGTCAGTTTCGCTGCTGTCACAGATTTAACTCAATTAGTTAAATCTTTTAACGATCCAAGATATGTGGATTCCAAAGTAAATTCGAAAATGGTTGAAAACAGAATCGGTGACTGGTGGTCTGATAGTGAAAGACTCAAAGCCACCTCTCCTGTTAACTTAACTAAAAATTTAACAAAACCTTTATTAATTGCTCATGGTCTAGAAGATAGGACTGTTCCAGTGTCACATTCAAGAAAACTTGTTTCCGAGCTAAAAGATAATGATTATAAAAACTTTGGTAACTGCTTCCCCCACCCGACTTTAAAAATAAATAAAAAAACGCTTGACAGCTTTTTTTATGACAAAAAATTGTTTTTATTGTCCTGTCGCAAAATTCCTTCGGATAGGCCCTTAATAAGGCATTGTAGTGACTTAGC
>CAIPPE010000090.1 GCA_903866825.1 uncultured Methylococcaceae bacterium | reverse complement strand
GTGATAATCAGACGGCTCGTTGCTCGGATTTCTAGTGTTGTGTTGTTTTGTTTTTTTTGTCATTAACTCATGATACAGGACTGAGCAACGGGTGCTTGATTTTGTCCCGGCTTAAATTGGAAGCCTTCGGATCGGTATCTGCCTCTATATTGAGCCGATGCACATTGGCGAATATCGGGTCAGTCATTTCGTTTTTTTTGAACTTTGCTTTTGGCAACCGTCCGACGACGATAGCCTTGTCGATTCAACAGGTCGTAGAAAGTCCGCTCCGCAGGTAGCTCGCCTTCAGAATACCCGATCTCAATCAGAGTATTGCGAACAGCTTTGGCCGTGATATTATTGTGTAGCAAGGTTGTTCTCAAATGGCTGTCCGATTCACTGTGTGGTTCCAGGATGCGTTCAATGTCCCTTAACAGTTGCGGATTGTCCTCTTCGACTTTTTTCTTCCCCCGGGCGGAGACATCACTGATACAACGAATACCCGTGCGAAATTCGTTTATCCCCAACTCCACAGTATGTCGATTCCAACCTAGCACGTCCTCGGCTTTACGCGACTTACCATCCAGTAAGGTTTGCACAACATCACTCATGGCCTGACGTCGATATTCGTTGGGAATTTGTTTCACCAAGCGGGTGATCAATTCGGAAAGCTCTTCTGTAAATGGGACTGACGGGGTAATCACTTCTTTAATCTCTGTTGGTCTGGGTTATTCGTAATATCCACCATTATGACGGGATTTTAATGTCTGCGGTATCCCTTAAGGTCCATTGTGCTAAAAGACTTTAAAAACTCTTGGGGTTATTGGGTTATGTTGGGATGCGCAGTTGTTCAGGGAATTGTATTAATAAATTCTGGGCGAGCAGCCTCGGTTGGAATTAATACATCTATCCGAGATTGGTATACTGCATTTCGTCAAATAGCTTTATTTGGTGCCAATAGCCCTGAGACAAAGTATGCAGGTAAACTTTTTTGGGGGTTGCTATGTATCGTTATTGGTCAAAAGTATTTTTCTAAGAAGGAAAAACAACACGTAAAAAGCCTGCCATCCATATTTTTATTTACAGCAGCCTTATTTGTTATTGCCAGCCTATACTCTATGAAGAATTATCCATTGGGGAGAGTAAGTATTGGTGGGGGAAATCGATATTCCTGGTTGCCTTATGTACTGGTTTTTTTTGGTGCTATGTATGCTTCAAATCATAAGCGTATTTTGCAGGCAGTTCTTTTTGGATTAATTCTTTTTATTTGTTATATAAATTTCCATAAAGTACCTCAGTCAAACTTGCAATTTGGTTCATTTGCAAAGTTTTCAGATTATCAAAAGCTAAATATCCCCGTACTTCCACAATGGGCCGTATATCCTTCCTGGAGTATTGATTTAGAGCCATCGCGAAGTCAGTTATTTGCGAGGCTTAATAAAATTGATGTTGATTTAAATAGTTTTACTGCTTCGAATGCAGTGCTTAATTTATCAGAAGCGGGACTGCTTATTGATTCAAGCAGAAATGATTCAATTTTAGTGTCGAATAACAGATTCATTTGTGAAAACGCAACTGATGTTGGGTTAGAAATAGAAATAAACCGTACCTCAGAAGGCTGGATGCAATTATTTTTTAATAGTACGCCCAACTTTTCAGAAATTAAATCCTTAAGAAGGTGGTATCCATCAGGCTTTGTAAAGGCTCAGTTTGCATTCCCAAATGAGCCAGGTGGTTTTTATATTCGTTTGGATCCTGACAAGCTTCCAGGCAGCGACAACATAAAAAAATTATCGTCTATTGTTTACCTTAGGAACGTGTTAGCATCTGAATGAAAGTGCTTTTGTTAATCCGTTGACCTTTGGAGTAAAAGGTATAGAATCAAGCTTATTATCAGTGTGGTTTGTGTAGGGCTGTTTTTGGTCATGCGAATAAGCTGTTAACGGTATATTTGCGAGGTGATGAATGCTTGATAAAATGTTAGCTATCATTTTGGCGGGTGGAGCAGGTTCCAGGTTGTATCCGCTGACTATGGATAGGGCGAAGCCTTCAGTACCTTTCGGAGGTAGTTATCGGATTATTGATTTCACTCTTTCGAATTGTTTACACTCTGGTTTAAGGCGTATTTTGGTTTTGACGCAATATAAATCTCAGTCCTTACAAAAGCATTTACGTAATGGCTGGTCGATTTTTAATCCAGAAATCTATGAATACATTACCCCTGTTCCGCCGCAAATGCGCACTGGTAACTCTTGGTATTCAGGGACTGCTGATGCGGTTCATCAGAATCTTTATTTGCTTGAACGAAGTGGTGCCAAATATATATTAATTTTGTCCG
This sequence comes from uncultured Methylococcaceae bacterium, assembly GCA_903866825.1. Lineage (GTDB taxonomy): Bacteria > Pseudomonadota > Gammaproteobacteria > Methylococcales > Methylomonadaceae > Methylobacter_C. The sequence goes on along the minus strand of CAIPPE010000090.1, from coordinate 49,466 downwards.
GTGATCATATTTATCGAATGGATTATGCGGCAATGTTGAAGTTTCATCGGGATCAGAAAGCAGACTTGACTATTGCCTGTATGCCAGTGTCGATCCAGGACGCTAGCGCCTTTGGAATTATGTCTGTCGATGAGCAACAAAGGGTTTTTGAGTTTAATGAGAAGCCTCTAACACCTAAATCTTTACCGGGTGATCCAAATAGTGCATTGGCTTCGATGGGCATCTATATTTTCGACATGGATTTACTGCGTCATGAATTACAGGCTGATTACTTGCAAACTGAATCCAATCATGACTTTGGTAAGGATATTATTCCCAGGTTAATTGAAAAGCATTGTGTCTGCGCTTATCGATTTGGGGGAGATGCCGGGCGTGTTACCTCTGATCGTTACTGGCGAGATGTCGGCACAATTGACTCTTATTATGCGGCAAATATGGATTTGTTGGAGCCTGTGCCACCGTTAAATTTATATCAGCGAGATTGGCCTATCCGCAATTACAACGGACAGAACCCACCGGCGCGAATGGTTACCGGGTTGCTGGGTAATAAGGGGCAGTTGGTTAATTCTATGTTAGGTAGTGGAACCGTGGTCTCAGGTGGATCTGTTATGCACTCAATATTGTTTTCTAAAGTGTTTGTGGATGAAAATGCCGTGGTTGAAGATTCAATTTTATTCGACGGGGTAACTATTGATGCCGGTGTGAAATTAAAGCGCTGTATTGTTGATAAGCACGTTCAGATACCACAGGGTCAGGCTGTTGGATTTAATATCATAGATGATTTAGCACGTTTTACGGTTTCGGAATCAGGCGTTACCGTTATTCCGAAAGATTACCAGTTTTAGACCTTAGCAGTGGATGACAGGGTTAGCAAATAACCTTACAATGAGACTAATTAATTGATAAGGGTTTGAGTTATGCGATATTTACATACTATGATTCGTGTACGTGATTTAAGCGAATCTCTCGATTTTTTCTGTAATAAACTAGGTCTGCGAGAGAGTCATCGTTTTGAGAGTGAAACGGGGTGTTTTACCCTAGTTTATTTGTATGCACCATTGGATGCTGATCAGGCTATTAATTCGTTTGCACCTTTAGTTGAACTGACTTATAACTGGGATACCGAAGATTATACGGCTGGCCGCAACTTTGGGCACTTAGCTTTTGAAGTTGATAATATTTATGAAACCTGTCAGAAATTGTTAGAGGCTGGGGTAATTATTAATCGCCCCCCGCGTGATGGACATATGGCCTTTGTTCGCTCACCCGACGCAATTTCTATTGAATTTTTACAAAAGGGTAAATCCTTAGAACCCCAAGAGCCTTGGGCTTCAATGGTTAATGCCGGTGTTTGGTAAGGCAATGAAGGGGGCTTAGAGTAAAGCAAGCCCCCATCTTGATGGGGATGTGTTGCAGGTGTATTCAGTCCCCCTCTTTGAAAAAGAGGGGTTAAGGGAGATTTTTTAGGTAAAGCATTCTCTCTGAATAATTACAGTGTATTGGTTAGATGGCGTTTTTGATGCGTTCTAAAGCTCTTTCAAGGTTTGCCATGCTGGTTGCTATAGAGATTCTGATGTGACCTTCGGTACCAAAGGCAGAGCCAGGTACTAAGGCAACTCCGGCTTTTTCGATTAAATAATCCGAGAATTCCAAATCATTGTTAATTCCGTCTAAACGCGCAATTAATTTTTCTACATTAGGGAAAACATAGAAAGTGCCGTCTGTTTCTAAACACTCAATACCTTCGATGCTGTTCAATTCCGCTACGACATAGTCATGACGTTTTTTAAACTCAACGCACATATTTGTAATAAAGCTTTGGTCACCGATTAAAGCGGCTTCTGCTGCATATTGTGAGATTGAAGTGGGGTTTGAAGTACTTTGTGATTGAATGGTACACATCGCTTCGATCAAATCCGCAGGGCCTGCCGCATAACCAATACGCCAGCCGGTCATTGAATAGGCTTTTGATACCCCATTCATCACCACGGTACGATCATAAAACTCAGGATGTGCGTTTAGTATGTTAACGAATGTGCCTTGATTCCAAAGGATATGTTCATACATATCATCAGTAGCAATGATAATCTCTGGATAATCAGCCAACACATCACCTAGGGCTTTTAACTCGTCTAAGCTATAAGCAACACCAGAAGGATTAGAGGGACTGTTGATAAAAATCAAGCGAGTTTTATCGGTAATGGCGGCACGTAGTTGTTCCGGGGTAATTTTAAAGTGTTGGGCTTGGGTCGTTTCAATAATAACGGGAACCCCATCAGCTAACAACACCATATCGGGATAGGATACCCAGAAAGGGGCTGGAATGATGACTTCATCACCGACATTAAGCAGGGCTTGGGTTAAGTTGTAAGAACTTTGTTTACCACCGCAAGACACTAAAACCTGTTTAGGTTGATACTCAAGACCGTTATCATTTTTAAATTTTGCGATAATAGCTTTTTTAAGACCAGCTGTACCATCGACGGCGGTATATTTAGTGAAACCACTGTCCATTGCTTTTACTGCGGCCGCTTTAATATGATCTGGCGTATCAAAATCAGGTTCACCAGCGCCAAGTCCGATAATATCTTTGCCTGCCGCACGCATTTGAGCGGCTCTGGCAGTAATGGCCAGGGTAGGTGAAGGTTTAACTGCTTTAACTCTGTTAGAAAGTGTAATGCTCATGTTCCGCCGTGTAAAATGAATGTCATAAATAGCGGTGATTATACGCTATGTGGGGGTGTCTTGCTAAGAAGACAATGTTAAAAAAGCCTGTTTATGGAGAGCTTAAGTGAAAAAACAATTCAAAATTCACAGTCGTTTTGCACCGGCGGGTGATCAACCTTCTGCGATTAAAGCGCTGGTTGATGGTTTAAATGATGGGGAAGTGCATCAGACTTTGTTGGGTGTTACAGGTTCAGGAAAGACTTTTACTATCGCTAATGTCATCAACACGGTGCAACGTCCAGCCATGATTATGGCTCCCAATAAAACCCTGGCTGCGCAGTTGTATGGTGAGATGAAGGAGTTTTTTCCGGAAAACAGCGTAGAGTATTTTGTCTCATATTATGACTATTACCAGCCGGAAGCGTATGTCCCAGCTTCTGATACGTTCATTGATAAGGATGCTGCAATCAATGAGCATATTGAACAAATGCGTTTGTCAGCAACCAAAGCTTTACTTGAAAGAGGCGATGCAATTATCGTTGCTACGGTGTCGGCTATTTATGGCTTAGGTGAGCCTGAATCATATTTTCAAATGGTTTTACATTTGGTTAAAGGCGATATGATTAATCAACGTGATATTGTTCGGCGTTTGGCAGAGATGCAATATACCCGTAACGATCTGGAATTACGTCGGGCTACTTATCGGGTACGTGGTGAGGTGATTGATATCTTTCCGGCTGAGTCGGATGCCGAAGCCTTAAGGGTGGAGTTATTTGATGATGAAGTAGAGCGCTTGTCTCTGTTTGATCCCTTAACCGGTGAAATACTCAGTCGCGTAGCGCGTTATACGGTTTACCCCAAGAGCCATTATGTGACACCACGTGAACAGTTATTGGCAGCAGTTGAATCCATTAAGGTTGAGCTTAAAGAGCGTCTTAAGCAATTAATGGCTTTAAATAAACTGGTAGAAGCTCAACGTCTTGAGCAGCGTACCCTGTTTGATATTGAAATGATTCTGGAAGTCGGATATTGCTCGGGCATTGAAAACTATTCCCGGTATTTGTCAGGCCGCTTAGCAGGGGAGTCGCCCCCAACGATGTTTGATTATTTACCCGATGATGCCTTGGTTATTATTGATGAAAGTCATGTCACTATACCACAAATTGGGGCGATGTATAAGGGGGATCGATCTAGGAAGGAAACCCTGGTAGAGTATGGTTTCAGGTTGCCATCAGCACTGGATAACCGGCCTCTTATGTTTACTGAGTTTGAGGCTAAATCATCCCAACGGATTTATGTATCTGCTACACCAGGGCCTTATGAGAAAGAACATTCCGGGGTTTTTGCTGAGCAGGTTGTGAGGCCGACAGGATTGTTAGATCCGGTTGTGGAAGTGCGCCCAGCTTTAACTCAGGTTGATGATTTATTATCAGAAATTAATTTACGGATTGAGGTCAATGAACGTGTTTTGGTAACGACTCTGACTAAGAGAATGGCGGAAGATTTAACAGAATATTTGTCTGAGCATGGCATACGAGTGCGTTATTTGCATTCGGATGTGGATACGGTTGAACGAGTTGAAATTATTCGGGATTTGAGGCTAGGGCAGTTTGATGTCTTAGTGGGTATCAATCTGTTGCGGGAAGGTTTGGATATTCCTGAGGTATCTTTGGTTGCAATATTAGATGCTGATAAAGAAGGTTTTTTAAGGTCAGTAGTCTCCTTAGTGCAAACCATCGGGCGGGCGGCAAGAAATAGTCATGGTAAGGCGATTTTGTATGGCGATAAAATTACTCGTTCGATGCAACAGGCGATTGATGAGACAAATCGTAGACGAGAAAAACAACATCAGTTTAATACCTTGCATAATATTGAACCGATCACAATCCTTAAGTCAATCACTGATATTTTACAAGTCGCAATTCCTGGTTCTGGTTCGTCTAATAATAAGCAAACCAGTAAAGTGACTGAAAAATCCGCTGATTACCAAGCGTTGACTCCGAAACAATTGGGTAAGAAGCTCAAGCAGTTGGAAGATGAGATGTATCGTCATGCAAAGAATCTTGAGTTTGAACAGGCGGCAAAACTTAGAGATGAAATTAAAGTATTACAGGAGCAGGTGTTGAGATAGGGCAGAAGAAACAAAGTGAGAAAGTTCTAGACCTGTAATCATTGCTGTAATATCCTTTAAAGTTTGAAAATTGGCGGAGTGTAAAGTGGAAAGCTACCAACAAAGTAAAAAAGTCCGTCGAGTTGCTTCCATTATTTATCTTGTTATTATGGCGTTTATTTTTGTGGGTACTTATATTTCAAACCAACAAAAAGAAGCGGCTAAAAAAGAGTTAAGTGTGCCATTAAAAGAGTCTTCAGGTTTTTATCCTACGTCTGATTCTGAGTTGAAATAGGTTGTTTATTGGTCCCATAAATCTTAAATCAGACCCAAAAAAAGGGGGTGATTGCTCACCCCCTTTCCCGATTTAATGCGTCAACGGGTGATTAGTTGATAGTCACGCTTTGAGCAACATTGCCAGTTGCAGCACTGCTGTAACCATTCCATTCGAAAGCCTGTCCAACAGCAAAGGCTTTAGCACCACCGTTCCAGGTAATTTTAGCGCAAGTAGGAACAGTAACTATAACGATAGCGCCACTTTTGGTCTTAAAGGTAATGACGTTACCAGCAATCGCTGTAATGGTGCCTTTACTATTTAAACCACCCGTAGCACCTGTTGCTGGTTTTGTGCATGACGGGCCGTTTGTTACTGCATTGGAAACGGTAACACTACCACTAGTCGATGCTGTAGTGCCTAATGAGTCTGTTACAGTAAGTGAAACGCTATTGGTTCCTGCTGTCGTGGGGGTACCAGCAATAGTATTTCCAGTCAATTTTAAGCCAGCGGGCAGGCCAGTCGCTCCATAAGTTAATGTGCCATAACCACCGCTTGCAGAAACAGAGCCTGTATAGGTTGTTCCAACGGTAGCGGCTGGTAGGTTGGCAGAAAATGAAGTGATTGCTGGAGCTGAAACCGTGAGCGTTAGTGCGGATGAAGCGGCTGAGACACCAGCAGCATCAACGGTACTAATTGTTACTGTAGATGTACCAGATGCTGTGGGTGTACCAGTAATATTACTACCATTAAAAGTCAAGCCAGCAGGCAGCCCTTGAACAGTCGTTGTATAAGGTGCAATACCCCATGTGACTGATATAGGGGTAGAATAAGCTGTACCTGCTATACCCGTTGGTAACGAGCTTGTAGTTATGGTAACACGTGGATTAACCGTTAATTGGGTTAATATACAACCTGTTGGATCAACAGTGCCTGTCCAGTTTACGATGTCTCCAGTTGTGTACCAATTAATTAATCCACCATTGAAGGTTGTATTGCTGGCAGTCAAATTGGTTGTCCAAAGGTGATCCAATAAATTTAGACCACCATTAACAGTGATGAATCCAGGGTTGCTTGTAACATAAGCTGTAACGGCTGCATTGGTACCAGAGCAGGCTAAGGGTGCAGCAACTGGATCAATAACACTTAATGTAATGATTGCAGAAGTAGATGTACCAACAGAATCAACTGCTGTCAGGGTGATTGAATTGGTTCCTGCAATTGTTGGAGTTCCACTGATGGTATTGCCAGTCAGAGCAAGTCCTGTTGGTAGACCGCTAGCGGTGTAGGTAAATCCACCGTATCCCCCAGTAGCGAAGCTAAATGAAGCCGTATAGGCTGAATTGGTTGTGGCATTGGGAAGGTTGGTTGGCGCAAAGGTAACAGCAATATCATTTACAGTTAAAGTTAATTGGCTTGATGTGGATAGATTTGTGGTCGTATCCGTAGCTGTAATGGTGACATTTGAGGAGCCAATAACACTGGTTGTACCAATGATTGAGTTACTGGTCGGGTCAAAGCTTAAGCCAGTCGGTAGGCCACTTACTGTAATCGATGTCGCATCACCGGTTGGTACGGTTGTACTGATGCTCACGCTATACGCTGTACCTATTGTGCCTGCAGGTAATGTTGTAGTGTTAATGACTGGTGGTGTTGGCGGCGGTGTTGTACCTACATCATTAGTTAATTCGAATGCAACGGGGGCCGCATGAAAAATTGATCCACCCATCGTCGAAGATGTTGAAGGGGCCAAGCCAGTGGATGCATTCATGATGCAACCCGTATAGTTCGAGGTCGAGCAGTTGGCCGCTATTTCCCATTGCCAGCCTGCGCTGATAGCCACTATCGAGATTCCGTAGTTGTGACCCGCTGTGATGGCTAAGGCAGGAATGACAGTATCATAATGACTCATCCCGTTCACAGAGGATGTGGTTGTAATTTGACCAATCGGCAGGCTTAGTTTGGCAATCTGTGGACCTGTTATGTTTGAATTCCCAAAAGTAACTGGAAAGCCTGGCATGCCTCCTGCTCCGCTAGCTGGAACCGGGACAGACAAGTCCCAGATGCCAATGACGAATCCTAAACCTGCACTGCCAGATCCATTCCATTGAATGTGGGTCGCAGTATCGGTAGTCGGTGCAATAGTTCCTTGGCTGAATATAATAGTATTGCCATCCGGAACGCCTGCATTATCTACTTGATCCCATAGTGTCTGGGTTGGATCATACGTTCCTGCTAATGTGATTGCTGAGTTAATAGCGCATTGGGGGGAACATCCGATTGAGGTATTGCCAATGCCGGGTACATTGATCAGCACGGACGCATTAGCCATGCAGGTAATAAGGCTTAGTGTTATTGCGGATAGTATTTTGAACATGCGTGTCTTTTTGTTATTTGGTTAGATTAAAAATATCTTTGTTTCTTTGGATAGAATTAAAGAAACCATTCGATTCTATCAACCGAAGATAAATGTAAGCTGAATAGCCCGACATAAAAGAGCTTAACGCAATGGTTATGTTTAGGTGCCAACAGTCTGAAGACGGCTGGTAAGTAAGTTGGATATTGAGAGAAGTTCAGAGGCTGCTTTAGGACTCGGCTTTTTGTTCGCGCCCTAAAAGATTATGTACGGCAATTCGAGGATCGAGTCCTTCATAGAGCACTTTATAAGTTTGCTCAGTAATTGGCATGTCGATGTTGTATTTTTTAGCTAATAGAAATGTTTCTTTAGCAGCGGAAATGCCTTCGATTTCTTGTCCAATTATTATGGATGCTTCTGTTCGGTTTTGTCCTTGGCCCAGTGCCAGACCAAACCTTCGGTTTCTGGATTGGTTATCAGTACAGGTTAAAATCAGGTCTCCCAAGCCTGCCAAGCCCATAAACGTTTCCTGTTTGCCACCCAGTGCAATGCCAAGTCGGATAATTTCGTTTAGGCCCCGGGTAATTAATGCTGCCCGAGTATTAGCACCAAAGCCTAGACCATCAGCGATGCCAGCAGCAATAGCTAGTACATTTTTAACAGCACCTCCAACCTCCACACCGATAACATCGGTACTCGTGTAGGTTCTAAAAAGTCCACTGTGCAAGATCTCACTCAGTTCTTTAGAAAAATTAGGACATGTTGAGGCAATCGTAATAGCAGTGGGTAAGTTGGCAGCAACTTCGTGTGCAAAAGTAGGGCCTGAAATAATGGCAGCGGGTGTTTCAGTGCTAAACGTTTTGGCAACGATATTGTGAAGTAAACAGCCGTCATCAGGGTTGAATCCTTTACTGGCCCAAGCTATTTTAACGTGGTTTAAGACATAAGGTTGAAGCTTGGTAAGGGTGTTTTTAAAGGCGTGACTTGGTACGCAAATAAGTATCAGGTCACTGAAGGCTGCAATTTCAGCTAAATCAGAGGTGGTTTGTAAGTTGTCAGGAAATGGATATTGGGGTAAATAGCGTTTATTTTCACGATCCCGGGTAATGGCTTCAATATGATCAGCATTATGCCCCCATAATAGAGTTTGGCAGCCATTTCTGGCTGCCAAAAGAGCTAATGCAGTTCCCCACGAACCGGAACCTAAAATAGCTATTTTCTTTGCCATTAATATAATCAATTAATGGTTTCAGTGCTAGGTGCTTGTTGTTGGGCTTGTAAGTGTTGCGCGTATAGCGCATCAAAATTTACGGGAGCCAGGAGCAGTTGTGGAAAGCCGCCTTTTGTAACGAGGTCAGATATGGCTTCTCTAGCATAGGGAAAAAGAATGTTGGGGCAGAAGCTGCCAACCATAGGGCCTAATTCTTGATCAGTAAAGCCAAAGATAGTAAAAATGCCCGCTTGATTGACTTCAACTAAGTAAGCAACTTTGTCTTCACTTTTTACAGTGATAGTGACAGTCAATGCGACTTCGTATAAAAAGTTTTCCAATGGTGAAACGGTAGAACCCAGGTTGAAATCAACAGCGGGTTCCCATTTCTCAGTGAAGATCTTGGGTGAGTTAGGTGTTTCAAAAGACATGTCTTTTGTATATATTTTCTGAATAGAAAATTGTTTTTCTGGTGCAGCTTGATCTTCGGCCATAATAGAGGTGTGTTAGTTGTTAAGAAATTATAGTTTAGGTGTTGCTTTTGTTTTTTGTTTACTGGTTATTTTTACAGGTAATTTATAATCGTTCTCCCAAGCGTCCATCCCCCCCGTAATAACAAAAACCTGTTCGAAACCTGCTTTTGTTAATATTTTTCCCGCTGATGCTGCACGGGTTCCCGTTTGACAGGAAAGTAACACGGGTTTGTTTTTGTTATTAGAAATTTTTGAAAGTTCTTCGGGTAGTTTGCCCAATGGTATGTTAATAGCTTCACTGATATGACTAAGGATAAATTCTGGTGGTTCCCGGACATCAATCACAATGGTATCAGTGTCATTCATCTTGGCAACAGCCATAAGAGGAGTTATAGAGCCAAATTTCTTAAACGCTGTGTCGAAAAGTTCTTGTATTAAGAGGTAAGTAACAACAGCGAGAGCGAGAGATAAGATATAGTGATTTAAGATGAATTCTAGGTAACGTTCCATGGATTATTTTTAAGTTTATTGAATGGTGAGTTAAGTTATGCGTTGAACTTTAGTGTTCATGGGCTTACGTTGTTATATCTAATTATGACTACTTTATTAAAATTAAAGGTCCCTTGAAGAATTATTTATACACAACTACTATCAACGTGTATTAATATAATAACCAGGTTGCCATTTAAAAGCGGACAAATTTAACAAAATCATACCTTATTTTCAATCACTTTGGGTAATGGATAATATAACTGATACTTTTAGTCTGGTTTCAATTCCTTTGATCTCTCATGGAGATCTAAGAATAACGAGCCTTAAAGTGGGTAAGTTGTGGCGATATATCCAGACAATGTATTGATTATAATCTACGGTTGTGACGTAGTTATTTCGCGTTGGTTCGTTTAAGTATTGATCGGCCTCCAGATAGGACTCTTATTAAAATGTTTGATTTGTGAATAAAAAAAGATTGTCTGCTGTTTTATTTCTGTGTATTGGTTGTGCTTATAGTTATGCGGAGGACCAAATAACTGTTCAGGCTGATACAGAGGCGATGCAGCGTTTATCAGTACAGAAAGATCATTTGATGAATTTATTATCTGATATTGATAAGCATTATGGTGAAACAGCCGCCGTATTGAAAAAGTTACAGGCCCAAATTGAGCAAAAGCGTAATAGCCTGGATCAAATCCGCCAGGAAATCTCTAATTGTCAGAGAGATGTTGATAAACTTCGTAAAGAATTAATTGAGCAAATAAGAGTAGCTTACTCTTTTGGGCAGAAAGATAAGTTAAAGTTACTGCTTAATCAACAGGATCTTGCAGTATCAGGTCGGATGATGCACTATTTTAATTATTTTAACAAAGACCGGTTGAAAAAACTGGCTGAGTTGGATAAAGCCGTAGAGCATCTCGATAAACTGGATAAGCAGAGAGAAGCTGAAGCAGCCATTTTAGAAAAAGATGTAGAAAGTAAAAAATCAGAGCAGTTAGCGCTTTTAGAAGCAAAAAAGCAGCGTAGTAACTTACTTGATAAAATAGGCAGAGATTTTTCTTCACCTGAACAGCAGTTGAGTCAATTGCAGGAAAGTGAAAACAGTTTAAAGCTTGTGGTATCTTCATTACCTGGGGCCGACAAGGAGAGTTTACCCGCTGGAAATAAGGCAGTTACTTCAATGACAGAAAAGCATAGTGACTTTGTAAAAACGCTCGACTTTTCTAGTCTTAAAGGTAAATTACCTTGGCCGGTTACTGGTCAGTTAAGTCATAAATTTGGTAGTGCTCGGACTGTTGTAACTTGGGATGGCGTGCTGATTGATGCTAATGAGGGAATGGAAGTAAAAGCAATTACCCGGGGTACGGTAGTTTTTGCAGAGTGGTTGCGGGGTTATGGTTTAATGATCATTCTTGATCATGGGCAAGGTTACAAGACTTTGTATGCCTTTAATCAAAGTCTTTATAAGAAAACCGGAGATTCTGTCGAAGCTGGTGAAATTATAGCATCTGTTGGACAAAGTGGGGGGCGTAGTAAGGCGGGGTTATATTTTGGAATACGTAGTAAAGGTGTGCCGGTTGATCCACTTGAATGGTGTCGAAGATAGACATTCAAATTTATATTTGTTTAGGTGTTAATATTACGTTGTAAATCTAGGATAAGGAGTTTTGATCAGATGCTGAAAAAGAAAGCTGTTTTTATTTTATCGTTAGGGATTATGTTGGGCGTTTTTATAGGGATCTGTGGGAGCGTTTTTGCCGAAAAAGGCAATACCGAAGTTGCTGCCGATACGGAAACTTTACCTTATGAAGACCTGAGAACATTTACAGAAATTTTTGGTCGGATAAAACGGGATTATGTGGAGCCTGTTTCTGATAAAAAGTTATTGGAATATGCTATTAGAGGTATGTTAAGCGGTTTGGATCCTCATTCAGCTTATTTGGTAGCAGAAGAATACCAAGAGTTAAAGGAAGGCACTACTGGCCAGTTTGGCGGCTTGGGTATTGAAGTAACGATGGAAAATGGTTTTATAAAAGTAGTTTCACCTATTGACGATACACCCGCTCAAAAAGCAGGTATAAAAACAGGCGATCTAATTATTAAGCTTGATGAGAAGCCAGTAAAAGGCATGTCATTAACCGATGCCGTTAAATTGATGCGTGGTGAGCCTGGCAGTAAAATCGTGCTGACGATTGTGCGAGAAGGCCTGGAAGCGCCACTTAAATTAACCTTAGCTCGTGACATTATCAAAGTTAAGAGTGTTAAAAGCCGGATTTTAGAAAAAGGCTATGGCTATGTTCGCATTAGTAGCTTTCAATCAGGAACCGGCGAAGGTCTTAAAGAAGCTATTTCTGCTCTGAAGAAAGAGAATGGCGGTGCCTTAAAAGGCTTGGTGCTTGACCTGAGAAATAATCCTGGGGGTGTTTTAAATGCGGCAGTTGAAGTCAGTGATGCCTTTTTGAGAAGCGGGCTGATTGTTTACACTGAAGGACGTATTGAAAACTCGGAAATGCGTTTTAATGCAACACCTGATGATCTTATTGAAGATGCACCTATTGTGGTGTTGATCAATGGGGGTTCTGCCTCGGCTTCAGAAATTGTTGCCGGTGCTTTGCAGGATCAAAAGCGGGCAGTGATTATGGGCGAGAAGTCTTTTGGTAAGGGGTCTGTGCAAACAATTTTGCCAACCAGTAATGGCGCTGCAGTCAAGTTGACAACAGCACGTTACTTCACCCCTTCTGGCCGATCAATTCAAGCTGAGGGTATTGAGCCTGATATTGCTTTGGGTCGAGTAAAGCTGGAAACTTTGGATAAGGCTGATTCCTTGTCTATTAAGGAAGCTGACTTGTCCGGTCATTTGCAGAATGCAAATAGCGCTGCTAAAGGAAAAAAAGAAGAGGCTGACAGCGGTGATAAAAATAAGGATACTGATAAAAAGGACGGCGATAAAAAAGAGAAGTCAGATGTAGAAGACTATTCTTTGCATGAAGCGCTAAATTTGCTAAAAGGTATTAGTATAATCAAGAAATAGTTAGTTATCCTCTTGTCTTATAAAACCGGATTTCATGTTTTTGGAATCCGGTTTTTTTATGTGCCTAGGATGGCAATGATTACAGTCTATAGCAACAGATTGTTATCAATTTCTATGAAGCGACTCGCTGAATTAATGAGTGAAGGGGCGGTGAGTGATAGCACGCCATAAACCTCAGTACTAACTGGGTAAGATTGGTTAACTTTATTAAGCAGTAAATCAAAATCACCATCACCCGATAAAAGGATAATGATGTCCGATTTGGCTGCATATTCGATAACGTCCAAGGTAATGCCTACATCCCAATCACCTTTCGATGTGCCATCACTGCGCTGGATATAGGGTTTAAGTTTAACCTCAAAACCTATTTGCCGAAGTATGTTCTGAAACCCTTGTTGCTTTTTGTCACCTTTGTCAATGGCATAAGCAAAGGCTCCAACAACGATCCTATTAGCGGTTGCCTGAGCCCAGAAGGCGCTGTAATTAAAGTGCCGTTGATAACTTTGCTTAGTGGTGTAATAAATGTTTTGCACATCGACAAAGATGGCGACTTTTCTCATTTTATTCGCTGATAAAAGAGCAACAATAGTCAGTGGCAGTGTTTATTCTTACTGTGAAAGCTGCATTAGCCGGTACATCAAATGATTGCCCACCGACTACTTTTTGCCATTGGTCAGAGCCTGGCAATAAAACCTCAAGATCACCGTCAATAATTTCCATTAATTCTGGAGCGGCGGTATTGAATAGATATTCACCCGGCAACATAAAGCCCAGTGTTTTTAAAGAGCCATCTTCAAAACGGATAGTACGACTACTGACTTTGCCATCGAAGTAAACATTGGCTTTTTTTACGATGGTTACATTATTAAATTCTGACATGCTTTTCCTGATTGATAGATTGATTCAAATTAATTAAAAGGCGCGAAATAATAGCAGATTGTTTTTTGATTAGTCGGATTAAGTGTGTTTTTGAATGATAAAAAGTTTTGGAGATGTGGGCTTATCTTCCGGGTTTGGAACTTGATGGCTGGTAAAATGTTGTTTGTCTAAGTGTTCGCACCAAGTGCTTACGCTGTCTGTTTCCAAGTCGCCGCCAGTATGTCCAGGATACGCCATAATGGTGATAATCCCATTATCTGATAGAAGTTGACAGGCGTTAGTTAACGCGGTCAGGGTAGAGTCACTGCGGGTGATGATGGTTTTATTGCCTCCTGGCAAATAGCCGAGATTAAACATGATCGCGTTAATCTTGCCATGATACGGGTGAGGTATCTGGTCACTCATAGTGGCATGACTGGCTTCTATGAGTGTTAAGTTATCCATGCCGGTCAAGCGAAATTTTAGTTGAGTGGCTTCAATGGCAGCCGATTGAATGTCGAAGCCAAAAACCAAGCCTGAAGGGCCAACCTGATATGCGAGAAATAAAGTGTCGTGTCCATTGCCTACCGTTGCATCAATGGCAATATCACCCGATTGAAGATGTTCTTTTATAAAATGATGGGCACTATTAACCAGTGAAATGCGTTGCATAATAACGTTGGATAGAGGAGGGAGTTGGGTGGTTGTTTAATAAACTATCGGCAAATTGTTGGCAATACCAGGGTATTTGTAAGCTACCTTTAGCACCAAAACCATTAAAGATGGCTAAGTCTCGATGGCTTGGGTGTTCGCCAATAAAAGGCTGCTTATCTAAAGTACAGGGACGAACATTGGCTTGTTGGTCAAGTACTTTTGTTGAAAGGGAGGGTAACACACTAGCCAATGATTTTAATAGCTCCTCTTGGGCACTTGGAGTTGCTTGTCTGTTTATGTGGGTTCTGTCGAAGGTTGCTCCAAGACGAAGAGTCTGGTTATCTAATGGGATCAACCAATGTCCAAAGTTAAGGATTTTATCGGCCAGTTCTCCCTGATATTCAAGTGTTACTATTTCACCTTTAGCTAATTGAAAAGGTAGCCAGTAGAACCAGGGATTTTGTATGGACTGATACCCTTCGCAGAAAATGATTTTTTTGGGGTAAATAGCTTGCCAAGAGAGTGAGGGTGTTAACTGAATGTCTTGATAGTTAAACACAGCTTGCCGATAGCTACCGTTAGCGATAAAGAAATCTTTTAGGTGGCTTAACAGGTTTCGGGTTAATAAATAGCCGGTTTGTTTTTGCTCGACAAGGCCAAAGCTGGCAATAGGTTCTTTTAGGTTAGGGTCTGATGGCGTGATTGCACTTAAATAGTCTTGATAGTGCTTATCCTGCAATCGTTTAAGGCAGTGTGTTAATTCCGCTTCTTTGCGAAACAGCCTCAGCATCGGCTTTTCTATATAAAAAGGCTGCTGCAAGGTGTGGCTTAGTTGTGCGTAATAGGCTTTAGCGGCAGGTAATAATAAATCTATCTCTGCGGACTTTACAAAGCGCATCCCTGTGACAGGATTAATTAACCCCGCTGCGACTTGTGAGGCATTTTCCTGACCGTTATCGATAACCACTACTTTACAGTTTCGTTGTATCAGTTCCCATGCGAGCAAGCTGCCTGCAAGGCCTTGGCCGATAATTAAATAATCGATGATCATTAAGTCAGTTTTTCGTTAACAACAGCGCTTAATACTATTCCATTTTTCATCTTGCCATTGTTTATAGAATTCGGCTTTACTTAAGGGAGCATGGCAATCGTCATGACCGGATAAGTCAGGGTGATTATGAGCATGATGACGCTCATAATGTATTAAGTAGCGTTCATAGGCATCATCACCTGAAAGCCTTCGTAAGATTCGCCAGATAGTTTTGATTTTATTTAGCATGAGTCAGCGTGTTTAAAAATTTAAATCGATAGTGGATGAGAGCTTTGGATTGATTGTTACGTACAGTTGATTGCATAATGAGTCCCTTCGTTGTCAAATTAAGTAATGATCCATTGTTTGTCCCATTGACGTTCATAGAGTAACTTTACTAATCGTAGTTTAGCTTCATAACGGGCTTCACACTCTTTCCTGGTTTTCTGCGTTAGTATGTGCGCTGCTGTAATCAATGCAAAGGCATTATCGATGCTGAGTAGTCCATCTACTTTATCATAATAATCGGTTAGCTTCGCCACTGGAAACGTCAGGCTATGTTGACAGCCTAATACGTCAAAGCTATACGAGGTTGGCTTCCAGTGTTTATTTTCATCGGCTAACACGGCCATACTGGCAACCGGTCTATCAAAGCAGCTTGACAACGCCACGCCCAACCTCTATGTTAATATCATTAAACGACGGAGATAACTATGAGCACTATTACATTTGACCCGCAAGAAGCCGTCATTAAACTTAAAGCAGTAGGAGTTTCACAAGAGCATGCGGATGCTTTTATCCGTGTTATTGTGGAATCACAAAATAGCCTGATTACAAAAACTGATCTTGAACTGGCTTTGACGCCAATTAAAACAGATTTAGCCGTGATTAAGGCCGACTTGACAACGCTCAAGTGGATGATGGGTGTCCTGATTGCTTGCGTGATGTCCATTGTCGTTAAGACATTTTTTTAAAGTTTGACCTCCCCGTTCCGACGATCTATATAACTAATATCCCCCCCAAAAATAAATCGTGTCCTATGCTATCGCGTCGGACTCCGAGGCATTATAAACAACCCCTCATAACAACCGTAAAGGAAAGAGTATAGAGAATAAAGTTAATAGTCCTGGGCAAGCCGAAACCCCAGATAGTAGTTGCGGGACGTGGGCCCATCCCAACCGCGAACAGCCAGATAGTTTTGATTTTATTTAGCATGGATCAGCTTGTTTAAAAATTTAAATCGATAGTGGATGAGTGCTTTAGTTTAATTATTATGCTGTGCTGTTGATTGCTTAATGAGTAGCCTCGTTGTCAAATACAGCGGTCAATGTTTGAGCCGTTAGGATAGATTCACACCAAGCATCTAATTCTTGCTCTGCTGCGTTATCTAACTTATCGATTGCCCAAGTGGGTAAAGTACCAAAACGTTTTTCGAGTTGTCTTTTTAATACTTTAATTTCACCGGTTAATACGCCTTTAACAAGACCTTGCTCCATTCCTTCGGCTCTGAACTTTTCCATATACATTCTTTGAACGCTGTTGATATAGCGCATATCTTCTCTCCTTTCTATTGATTCAATTTCTTGGAATACTTTAGTTTCTAACCATTTGGGCAGTTTCATCAACCAGTCAACGATTTCAAATAAGTCAATGATGCGTTGTTTGTCCCATTGACGTTCATAGAGTAACCTTACCAATCGCAGCTTAGCTTCATAACGGGCTTGACTCTTTTTTCTGGTTTGTTGAGTTAAAATATGGGCGGCTGTAATCAGTGCAAAAGCATTATCGATGCTTAATAGCTCATCCACTCTATCAGAATAATCAGTTAACTTAGCCACAGGAAACGTCAGGCTGTGTTGACACTCCAATAAGTCAAAACTAAACGAAACATTCGTTTGGCTCATTCAGCCTGTTGACTGCCCTTTGTGTCAGAATAGTTGTCGTATTTTCTGATCCTAAATAGAGGTGCTGAAATGGACTCCGCACTCTTAAAGGTTACTCAAAAAATTTATTATTCACTCCGCTATTAGATAGAGTTAGTCCCTTTATTAGTATTAAATTCTTTCTTCATTTGCTCTATCAAAAGAATTGCATACGGTTCTTCCAAATAATTCTCTGCATCCTTGATTACTTTGTCCATTGCGTCATTGGAAATTTTAATCCAACGGATCGCTAAGCCCATTAAAAGATCTAAAGAAATTACACCGCGATTAGTGCCACATGACATAAATATCTTCCTTAATATCCTATGCATATCACTACTTAAAGCATCAGATCTTCGATAATCAAGCTCACCCGGCATTGCACATCGCCACAAGCAAGACTGTAATACAGAGTCATTAAATCTTACGAAATTTTCTGGATCGATAACACAGTGCTGATAAATGTTGGCGCTTAATCTACAACCGTCAATTTCATTATCTCTTAGGTTCTGGAATACCGCAGAAATAGTTGCATAGACTGCCTCTAAATCAATTTTGGAGGGATCATATCCAGATGGCCAAAACACAAAATCAGGAGCAAGATCAAGAGTTTCATTTAAATTAGAATAATGAATCCCAACTTTTCCTTCCAAGCCATTTCCTTCTCTCTCTAGAATTCCCTTGCGAGAAAGCCAAAAATCCATTCCTTTATCTCCCTCATCAGAGTCATTAATTAACTTTCTAATAAACTCCAGTTCTTTTACCCAAGGTGATAGGTCCTTACTGCCAATATAAATTTTATGGAAGTTCAAAAAGGAATATTTAAACCCCTCAACTGCTTGAGTCAAACTATTTGAAATCTTTTTAAACTGAATACTTGATGGTGCAACAACAAAAGGAGTTGCAAAAATGCGCATACCGCTTTGCTTAGCTAATCGTAAAGCTCGATTAATATCAACAAAAAAACGACCTGTACTTATAGCGGGTGATAAGACCAACACAGCACCATCCTTTATTTTTTGCATTCCCGTTTGATCATCGGGTTCAAGTATTGATATTTCATTTGCATTAAACTCACATTCATTAAGAACGCTTATAAAATCATTCAGCAACTGCCGCTCAGCAATGCCAGTGTTAACAACGATAGCGGCAAGATTTCTCGGTATGGTCCACTGCACGACTTGTTTCATCCAATCATACAATTTACCAGTTATATTGTTTTGATCTACATATGTTTGCCTTAACTTGATGTAGTCCACATATAAAACATGACCATTTTTATTAACAGAAAAAACCTTGTTATTGTGATACCTAAATATATTGGTATCTACAAAATTTGGCTTATGCTTCTTTAGTAACAAAGCTGTTTTGGGACTAGATACTTCAGCAGAAAAGCTTTCACCTTGAACCTGTACTTTTATTGGTGAAAAACTATCTTTGTCCCTTGAAGAATACTCGTTTAGACAAAACACAACTGCATTTCCAATATTATCAACTTTTAATTCTTCCTTTGTAAGCACTGAGCCATAAGAAAGTATAGTTACCACTTGTTTGGGCTTGATATTCCAATCTTTGACTATTTTTTTACCCATACTTGTAGTTGCTGAGGCAGATATAATAACCCAGGCGCCTGCAGTATTATCTGGTTTGTTGTTACTCTCTAAGCCGGAATAAGAACTAAAACTGCGATAGGTAATATGTTTGCAATTTCTAACTTGAAATTTTGAAATGTAATATATTACTGCTTCAGCAATCGGAGAAATACTTGATGTATCAATATGGATGCAATCAATAATATCTGCGTCTGGGGCATAGCGTAATAAAGACATTGCTAAAAATTGATGCTCAAAATTACATCTAGCTAATTGAGATGCGTAAATAAACTCTTCTAAACTCTTTCCTGATGGCTTGACAAAGGTTGTTCCTGCAGGTGCTTTAACTAAAACGTCATTACATCTTTGAGCCATTAAATGAGCATAACCAGACCTTACAATGTCAATAGCTAATTCCTCATAATTAATATTTAACTTAATGGGATGTAATTTATCTAATCTACATTTTTCAGAAAATATACCTTTAATATTAAAGCTGATACAAATTACAGGTGAATACTGCTGTCTAGTTAACTCAATTTTAGAGTTTTCATTTGCTAAAAAAGAACTCACATCATTATCAAGATACGAAGGATAAACAAAAAATACTAATTCAGGTGTCAGGTTTTTGTTATATGCTGATTGGATGCTACTAGATAAGGAAGGACTAGCCGATTCAACATATTGCCCAAGAAACATAACCAGACAATCTTTTTCATGTGTTTTACATTCGAATACAAACATTTTTATAATCCCTTATTTATTGTTATAACCTTGAAGTGGAAGTGATATGTGCACGGATGTCCCCACTACACTTAGATCCATCACCTGAATATCTTCTCTTTTTATTTCAGGCAAGTCATTTTCTGAGAAAGTTTTCTCCACTAATAAATTGCCAGTCCGTATCCGTAACCAGCCTTTGTACTTATGTATACAATTTAGAGCTTTTGTTAAACCACTTCCTCTACTTTTCTCGTCAAAACGTGACCATCCCTTTTCAAAGCATTTCATAAAAACATCGATATTATCTTTAGATCTTGTTTTATGTTGCGCCAATTCAACAAATCCAGCACCAAAATCTATAATGGACAAATCTAAGAAATAATGTTTTTTTGCTCTGTCATACCAGTAATTTTTAAATTTTAATTGCGCTGCACTGGGGTTTTCACCACACCATGAATTTAAATAAGCATTCGTTATATCTTGCTGCTGAATAATGATGCTCCGAAAGTTTTGAGGAATAATGTTTCCTATAGGATTATGTCGGCCATGATCATGAGTATTTTTGAGTAACTCCCATAATAAGTCAGACAAATCTTTAATTTCAATCATGGTTTTTAGGCTTTCAAATCTAGAAAATCCATTAATATTTTCATCTAATATTTTCTCAACAACCCTATGAAAAGCGGCGCTCTCTATAACTTTATTCGCGTTATAAAAAGGCATCTCAAATTCTTTATCATAACGTAGTGTTTTAATATAAGGAACACCAAAATATCGTGAAGTAAAACTCTGACTAAACTCACCCTTTCTCAGATTTTCAATGGTCTTCTTAGCCTCATCAAGCACCAATCCTCTCGGAAGTTTTTCACCTGTCTTATCCCAAACTTCTTCAATCATAGATAATGCAGCAATGCCATATATGGTGGAACAAAGATTATGAAAAGATTCTGGTAGGCTTTCTTGGTAACTATGAAAAACCTTTTTATATTTGTTAAGCGTCAGCCATGTCCCAATCAATTGAATCAGTGCGACCTCAATTCCTAATGAACCTCTCGTATCCAAACTTGCACTTAACCTAACCTTATATTTCTTATCCAAAATTAGCTTTTTAGTTTTGGCTTCAATACTACTTAATGACTCATTTTTTTTTATAGAAAAAGTAACAAATTTATCACTCATATTAGCTATCCTTTTTTACTTATTAAAGGGTATTAGATGCACCAAGTTTGTAAAGCATCTCACTACTAAATACTGGGCTATATATCTATTAAACAAAGAGTCTCCAATAAGTAGCGATAAATTAAATTTAATTTCAAGTCTTACAAACAACACCGTTTTTGTTCTTTCAACCCTAATTGCCCTTGTTCCCAAAGGGTATCAAAAATTGACTCTATATTTTGTCTTTGAAAATCTTTATCGTCAGAGGGTTTTTTAAATAACTCGGTTAGATTAAAAAAATGCTGCTGCATTAAATCTTACAATTTCTTATCTGTAGAGGTTTTGGTATTTTGCTTGTCAGGTAACGTCATGACGGCATTCATGATTTCCCCATTCTTTTACATATCATCAAGGGCGTGTTGAGTTAGGATTTCATTAATTTTATCTTTAATTGCCCAATAAATATCAGCAAAGCTGCGGTATTTACCTTTTACGAATATATCTCGCAAAACATCATCGGTAACACTCTAAATGAAACTAACCATTTGATTATGGACTTTTGGAATCATTGATATGCTGTTCATAGAGTTAGGATTTGAAAATAATGATAGTATTGATAAGGCTCATCAAGTTAGAGTATGAGAGATGACATGTATTTCAGATCATCATATCAGAAAGCGTTTAAGGTGTAACGGAGTAGGGTAGATGTCTGATCAAGGATGGAGCAAACAAGCCTCAGTCTATAGCAAACCAATACACGACCACAGTTAACGAATACTATTCTGCTCTAAACCATAACAGGTATGCTCTCAGAGGAAAGACCTTCAGAATAAACGAGTCAATGTTTAGAGTAAACAAGTATCAGTTTGCAGTAAACAAGGTCTTGTTTGCTCTAAACAAGGTTCCTTTTGCTACAAACAAGACCTTGTTTGCTCCTTTTCTAGCCTACTGAAGACCTCGATACTCATTGTTGATTCTAAAACGACCTCTCCTATGAGCAAACAAGGTCTTGTTTATTCTAAAAGTGATCTTGTTTGCGACAAGAAGAACCTTGTTTGCCGTAAACAGAACCTTGTTTGTTACAGAAAGGGTCTTGTTTGTTATAAACAAGGTCTTGTTTACGCCATTCTTACCCTTTCTTAGGACGGCCTGGATCTTAAAAAAACAATTAAATTGCCAGACTGAACCTCACGCCCAAACCATTTCAAAAATAATCTATTTATATCGTACTTTAAATTGATAAAGGCCTATACTGGTTTGCGTAGCACTTAGAATCATCTATTTGTTACGAGGGGATTGAATAGGATTTCGATACATTACGCCTGTTTTTCAGGCAATCGCAGAGGGATTTATGAAAACACAAAAAGCACTCATCAGTTTCAGTGACGTTAAAGATAATGATTTAGTCAACGATGCACAAAAAATTGTTGATAAAATGACCAACAATCTTAACTACACTGCTCCTCAACCAGAACTATCCACTATCCAAAGTGCGATACTCGCTTACTCCGCCGCATTAGTTAAATGCAAAGATGGCAATAAAGAAGACACGGCTAACAAGAACGCCCTGCGTTTAGTGCTAGAAAATGCACTGTCTGCACTCGGCACCTATGTGAATTTGACTGCAGCATCTGATCTGGTTAAATTAGACAGCTCAGGCTTTCCACTCTCAAAAACACCTCAGGCTGTTGGTATTTTAGAGGCACCGACTTTAAACGTGCAATATGGGAATAATCCCGGCGAAATGGGCGTTGAAATTGGCACAGTGGCCAATGCCAATGAATATCTCTTACTGTTTTCGCCCTCTCCTGCACCGGTAAATGATGCAGAGTGGCGCAGTAAGTTATTTTCAAAAACCAAGGCTACAATCACTGGTTTAACCAGCGGAATTAAATATATTTTTAAAGTCGCCGCTACCAGTTCCGAAGCCAACAAAATGGGCTCCTATAACTTTTCCAACCCAGTTGAAAAATTAGTCCCATAGCGTTGAACAGCATGAGCCTTTGTTTAAAAGTTTAAGTTGTTTTTAGATAAGGGCTCTTACCGTTAAAAATAGATTCACCCCCAATCCTTAAATTATTGATCCTTCCTAGCTCTCCTCAACTAAATGGCTGAGACTATACGCGGTTTCTGTTAACGGCGGCACTGCTTTTCCTTGCAGGTGTCGAAGACTGACCCGTAACATATCAAAAACAATGATCCAGAGCAGGCTTACAAAGCTGATTGTAATCCAGGCATCCAGTTGCAGGTTAAAGATTAATTGTGGGGCAACAGCAGCTTTGGCAGGGGGTAACAGGCCATTAGCGAGCTTGTCAGCCAAGTCGTTAGCAGCAGAAAAGAAACCGAGGCGAATATCATCGCTACACACCTTTTGCCAGGCGGCTGTGGAGGTAACAGTCACTAGCCAGAATAAAGGGATACCGGTTATCCAGGCATATTTTAGCTTGTCAGATTTGACTAAAATGCCGGTTGCAACCGATAAAGCGATTGCCGCTAACATTTGATTCGCGATACCAAAGAGTGGCCATAAAATATTCACGCCACCATTGGGATCAATAACGCCAATATATAAAAAATAACCCCAACCAGCGACCACAACAAAACTGGTGAAAATCACGGAGGGTATCCATGAGGTTTCACCCATTTTAGGCCAGACATTGCCGAGTATATCCTGAAGCATAAAACGTCCGACGCGCGTGCCTGCATCCAGTGTCGTCAGGATAAAAACCGCCTCAAACATAATAGCAAAGTGATACCAAATCGCCAATAAGCCTTCTCCAAACGCACTACCAAAAATACTCGCCATACCGACAGCCAATGAAGGGGCGCCTCCCGTGCGAGCAAACAGAGTGGTTTCACCCATTTGATGCGCTAACGTTTGCATCTGTTCGACAGTCACCGGAAAGCCCCAGGACGCTATTTTGGCAACAGCATCAACGGCCTCTGCACCGACGATACCGGCTGGGCTGTTAATCGCAAAAAATACCCCCGGATCAAGTACGGTCGCTGCAATCATTGCCATGATGGCAACAAAGGATTCCAGGAGCATGCCACCATAGCCAATCATGCAGATATCTTCTTCATTACTAAGAAGCTTGGGTGTCGTACCTGAAGCAACCAGGGAGTGAAACCCGGATATAGCGCCACAAGCAATGGTGATAAAGACAAACGGAAATAATTTACCGCTAAAAATAGGCCCTGTGCCGTCAATAAACTGAGTGATGGCCGGCATTTTTATATTGGGTTGCAACAGGATAATGGCGATGGCTAACAAGGTAATGGTGCCAATCTTCATGTAGGTGGATAAATAATCGCGTGGAGCTAATAATAACCAAACGGGTAAAATGGCTGCGGCAAAACCATAGGCCATCACGTACCAGGCTAGCGTGAGTCCTTCCTGATCAAACAGTATTCGCAGGGTTTCATTTTCGTCAATAAAGCGCCCGCCGACAACGGACAGCAATAATAAGGTTACGCCAATGATCGAGGCTTCCAGTACTTGGCCTGGACGGATGTAGCGCATGTAAACGCCGATTATCATGGCAATAGGGATAGTCGCAGAAACTGTAAACGTGGCCCAAGGGCTGTGTTTCATAGCATTAACAACCACCAGTCCCAGTACGGCAATGAGAATGATCATGATGGCAAAGGTGGCGGTTAAGGCAGCGGTTCCGCCCAAGGGGCCTAGTTCATCGCGTGCCATTTGTCCCAGGCTTTTGGCATCCCGTCGGGTCGATAAAAATAAAGTCACCATGTCTTGTACGCAGCCACCGATGACTGCGCCGAATAAGATCCAAAGCGTTCCGGGTAAATAGCCAAATTGTGCTGCCAGTGTGGGCCCTATTAAGGGGCCAGGGCCGGCGATAGCTGCAAAATGATGTCCGAACACAATCCATTTGTTGGTGGGTACAAAATCACGGCCATTATCCAGACGCTCTGCGGGCGTTGCGCGGGTTTTATCAACGATTAAGACGGTGGAGGTAATCCATAAGGCATAGAAGCGATAGCCAATGGCGTAGATGCAAAGTGCAGCAGTGATAAGCCAGAGCGCATTAATCGGTTCGCCTCGATTAATTGCGATACCGCCCACAGCTAAAGCACCCATTAATGTGATAAATGGCCAAAGGCATTTTTGTAGGATCTTATTCATAATTTAGTCGTTTAATGAAGTGAGTTGTGCTTTTACGCGCGTGATAGTGGCGCAGAGTTGATCATCTGTAAAAGGTATGCAGGCAAACTTTCCCCACACTGGGGCCGGCCAGGCTTTATCAGTTTGATATCGAACTACATGATGCAGGTGAAGCTGTGGAACCAGATTACCTATTGCAGCAATATTCATTTTGTCGGCTGAGAAGAGTGTGGCTAAGTTTTTAGCCAGATAATTTGATTCTTCTGTTAGCATAAGTCGTTCTGTCCGGCTGAGCTGATAAATTTCGCTGATGTCGGCTAATTTGGGAACCAGGATAAACCACGGGTACTGGCTATCATTCATGATAAGTAATTGACATAGGTCAAAGCTGCCTAGGTTTATACAGTCTTGTTGTAGACGTGGATGTAACTGAAATAATGTGGTCATCTTTTTTGATTATGGTGACAGCAATGGTTTAGGGCGCTTAAAATTTCGGTCTAATTTATCTTCTGTTTTAAAATATAACAACTATAAGCGAGAGGATATTTTATGTCTGCACAAATCATTACTTCTCTGGAGACACCTGAAGCACGAAAACTAACGGTTTCTTTTAGGGTATTGTTGAGTCTTTATGCCATTATTCCGTTGTGTTTTATCATACAATTGACGGATGTTTTGTATTTACATGGCTTTCTCAGGGAGAGTTTACCAACAAAACCAACGCACTTTTTATTATTCCAAATATTATTTGGGACGCCTCATATTCTTGCAAGTACTTTTTTACTGCTGGGCAATCGTGATTATATGGAATTTTATCGCCGTAAGTTGATTGCAATGACGGTTGCCATTGCAGTATTTTTTGGGGTAGGCAGTTTGTTTATTCCTTATCAGGCTTTTTATGTCCTGGTCGCTGGATGGACAGTCTTCCATGTTTTAAAGCAGCAGCAGGGTGTGGCGCGAGGTGTCTGTCGTTTACCTGGCTGGGCATTTTATCTGTTGCTGGTATTAAGTGTGGCAGCGGGTTTGTTTGTTTATATCGGTATTTTTCTCAAAAACAGTTTAGATGCTCAGCAAACTGAATGGATTAAACAAATTGCTTTTGGATTATCTGTTGGATTGGTGTTAAGTGGGCTATATTGTCAGCGTTATGTTTCTTCTTTATTTGGGCTTTGCTTCCTATGGGCAAATATTTTGCTGGTGATCAGTAGTTTTTATTTCTATGTTCAGCAATATTTCTTCTTTGCCATTTTAGTGCCCAGATTGGTGCATGATGCAACTGCCTATCTATTTTATGTAACTCATGATTACAACAAGCATCATCAACAGCCTCAAAATTTTCTTTACCTTAGTGCTGCCAGATTTAAGCTGAATATATTTATTGTGCTGCCAATAGTTACTTTTGCCTTGGCGTTTGTGTTGCAGGCTTATGGTGATCAGGCTGTGAGTGCATTAACAGAGTTATTTTTTGGTGTAGAAGTGCGCAAAGTGATTACTTTAGGCTTATTAGGTTATCTGGCTTTAATGCACTATTACACCGAGTCATTTACTTGGAAACAGGATTCCCCTTATCGGCGCTTCATCGGATTTTCAAAATAACAGTAGCAATTTATCAATAGAGTCGAGTTATCAGGCTATTAGGGCGCTTATCGCTTTTTAGTTAGCCAGATAGTTAAAATCTGGAACAAAAAATGCTATACATATCGCATAGCGCTTCATTCAACAGCATGTAGGTTGTTGAATGAAGCCAAACTACCATTAGGCAATAGGAAAAGAGATTATGACCATACGCGTCGCCATTCGTCACAAAACGATATACAACTTTGATAGGCCGGTATCTTTATCACCTCATGTCTTTCGTTTACGCCCTGCGGTACATAGCCGAACCCCCATTAAAGCGTACGCTTTGCGGATAGAACCCAAGAATCATTTCATTAATTGGCAGCAAGATCCATTTGGTAATATTTTGGGTCGGGTGGTGTTTCCTGATAAATGCCAAAAGTTGAGTGTTGAAGTTGAAGTCATTGCGGATATGACCGTCATTAATCCGTTTGATTTTTTTGTTGAGGATTATGCTGAAAAATACCCGTTTAAATATGATGCGTTAACTCAAAAGGAATTACAGCCTTATCTTGAAGTGACAGAAGATGGACCCTTATTAAAACAATGGGTTAAAGAGTTCGATAAGACTGAGCGTTCAATCAATGATTTCCTGGTTGATATTAATCGGGCTATTTTTCTGGCCATTAGTTATAACATTCGCATGGAAGTGGGCATCCAGAGCAGCGAAGAAACCTTAAAAATCCGCAGTGGCTCCTGTCGGGATTCGGCCTGGTTATTAGTGCAGGCTTTAAGACATTTAGGCTTGGCGGCACGTTTTGTTTCTGGGTACTTGGTGCAATTAACCTCTGATGTCAAGGCCCTGGATGGACCCTCAGGCCCTGAGCAGGATTTTACCGATTTACATGCCTGGACAGAAGTGTATGTGCCCGGTGCTGGCTGGATTGGTTTAGATCCAACTTCCGGTTTGTTGACGGGCGAAGGTCATATTCCATTGGCGTGTACACCAGATCCTGCCAGTGCTGCGCCGGTCACTGGGGGGACTGATAAATGTGAAGTTGAGTTTGAGTTTAGTAACACAGTTGAGCGTTTGCATGAAGATCCACGCGTAACCAAGCCTTATACCGAAGAACAGTGGTATCACATTGATGCTTTGGGTAAGTTTGTAGATAAGCGTCTGGAAGAAGATGATGTGCGCTTGACAATGGGAGGTGAACCCACATTCGTTTCCGTTGATGACATGGAAGGGGATGAATGGAATACGCACGCTGATGGTGCAAATAAGCGTGAGCGTGCACAACATTTGACCATGCGTTTGCGTGATGAGTTTGCAAAAGGCGCAATGCTGCATTATGGACAAGGCAAATGGTACCCCGGAGAACCGCTGCCACGTTGGCAATACGGTATCTTTTGGCGGAAGGATGATGAGCCTATGTGGCGTAACCCTTCATTGTTAGCCGATATTAATAAGGATTATGGGCATACGGTTAAGCAGGCTCAGAAGTTTATTTTTCAAGTAGCTCAACGTTTAGGGGTGTCATCAAAGTATATCGTGACTGCCTTTGAGGATCGTTTTTATCATTTGTGGCAGGAAGGGACTTTGCCAGATAATCTGGACTCCTTAAAGTATGATTTAAAGGATTCTATTGAGCGTAAAACCTTAACCAAGCTCTTGGAAACAGGCTTAGACCAGCCAGTTGGCTTTACTTTGCCTATTAAATGGAACTGGTATGATCACGTCTGGAAAAGTGGTCCTTGGGAATTCAGACGCGGTGCCATGTTTTTAATTCCGGGTAATTCGCCGATGGGTATGCGTTTACCCTTAGCCAGTTTACCTTGGGTTGCACCGGATAAACGAGACAATCAGGAACCCCAAAGTTTATTTGGTGAATTGCCAGAGTTAGGTGATTATTACGGTGAGGTGACGCGTAGATACAGTCATATCGAAGCAAAAGTTAACGAACATCCTGAAATTATTGAACAGGAAGTTGGAGATAGTTTTGAGTCACAAGTCGAAGTGCCTCATACGGCAATGTGTGTTGAGGCTAGAAATGGTCGAATCCATATCTTTATGCCACCGTTGACAACGCTTGAGCATTATCTGGAGTTAGTCTCTGTGGTTGAAGCGACTGCAGAAAACCTGGCTATTCCTGTGGTGTTTGAAGGTTATGAGCCACCTAGAGATTATCGTGTTGAGCGCCTGATGGTCACACCTGATCCAGGGGTTATTGAAGTCAATATTCATCCCTCAAAGACTTGGGATGAGCTGGTAGAAAAAACTCACGTTATTTATGAGCAGGCACGACAATGTCGCTTAGGCACTGAGAAGTTTATGCAAGATGGCCGACATACCGGAACGGGGGGGGGTAACCATATTACAATGGGTGCTGAAATGCCTTCAGATAGTCCGATGTTACGTCGCCCTGATATATTGCGTAGTTTAATAACGTATTGGCAACACCATCCGGGCTTGTCTTATCTGTTTTCCGGCATGTTTATTGGACCCACCAGTCAGGCGCCACGTGTTGATGAAGGCCGTGATGAAAAGCTCTATGAATTGGAAATTGCCTTTCAACAAATGCCTGAAGGCGAAGTGCCTGCGCCTTGGTTAGTCGACAGATTATTACGACATTTGTTGACGGATATTACCGGAAACACGCATCGATCAGAGTTTTGTATTGATAAACTGTATTCTCCTGACAGTTCTACCGGTCGTTTAGGTATTTTAGAGTTACGTTCGTTTGAAATGCCCCCCCATGCGCAAATGTCATTAGTGCAGGTGGTCTTGCTTAGATCATTAATTGCCTGGTTCTGGCGTGAGCCTTATAAGCATGATCTGATCCGCTGGGGTACAGAGTTACATGATCGGTTTATGTTGCCGCATTATGTGCATGAAGATCTGCGTCAGGTAACTAAAGACTTGCAACGGGCTGGTTTTGCATTTGATCTGGAATGGTTGGCTCCATTCTTTGAATTTAGGTTCCCTCGTTATGGTAATACCTTAATCGATGGTATGGATATGGAATTGCGTTTTGCTATAGAACCTTGGCATGTATTGGGTGAAGAAATGAGCAGTTCCGGTACCGCCCGTTATGTGGATTCGTCAGTAGAACGTGTACAGGTTTCTGTGACCGGTTTTACCGAAGGGCGGTATGTTATTGCCTGTAATGGTCGTCGGGTGCCTATGCGTAGCACCGGTCGAAAAGGGGAATATGTTGCCGGTGTTCGTTATAGAGCATGGCAACCACCTTCCGCTTTACATCCAACGATTGCACCGCATACACCTTTGGTTTTTGATGTGATTGATACCTGGAATGGTCGTTCAGTGGGCGGTTGTACTTATTATGTCGCTCATCCCGGTGGTCGTAGTTATGATGATTTCCCAATTAATGATTACGCTGCAGAAACCCGCCGGATGACGCGGTTCTGGGATTATGGACATACTCCTGGCGTTATTATCAGACCGCCTCTAGCCACTACGAGGGATATAGCCTCAGATGAACCTTTCCTGAAAAACTTTAAAGAGAGTGATGAATCACCCAGAGCCATGGCACCGCCCGTTGAAGAGTTGAGTAGGGAATATCCATTCACTTTAGATTTGCGTCACTCTAATCGGTAGACTTGAATAACAGATGACTAGGAGAAGTATATAAATGAGCAATAAATTAAAATTACTGGCACCCGCCACTTTAACGCTTGATGATAAAACTTATTCATTGCCTACCTATATGGGCGTTGAGGGTGAAAAAGCCATAGATATAACCAAGTTACGCAGTGAAACCGGTTATGTGACTTTGGATGATGGTTATGGCAATACGGGGGCTTGTGAGAGTGCGATCACGTATATTGATGGTGAGAAAGGTATTCTTCGCTATCGTGGTTATCCGATTGAAGAGTTAGCTGAACATTCCCGATTTGTTGAGGTTGCTTATTTATTGCTCTATGGCGAGTTACCCACTGCTGATAAATTACTGACCTTTTCTACACGTCTGAATGAATCCTCAATTATTCATGAGGATATGCATCACTTCTTTAATGGTTTTCCGCGTGGCTCGCATCCAATGGGGATTCTTACCACGATGGTGGCTTCATTATCGACTTTTTATCCGGTGCCTGATCGTCTGGATGAAGCAACAGAGATACAGATTGTGGCTAATCTGGTTTCTCAGGTCCGCACCATTGCGGCATTTTCGTACAAGAAGTCGATTGGTGAGCCTTTGGTCTATCCGTCTATCAAGTACAAATATACCAGTAACTTTATGAACATGATGTTCTCATCACCCGTGCGTGATTATCAGTTGGATGCCGATATTGTGCGTGCTATTGATATGGTCTTGATACTGCATGCGGATCATGAGCAAAATTGCAGTACTTCGTCTGTACGGACTGCGGGTTCAAGTATGGCTAATGTGTATGCGGTCATTACGGCAGGGATTGCTGCGCTTTGGGGGCCTCGTCATGGTGGGGCTAACCAGGAAGTAATTTCTATGCTTGAACAGATTCATGCTGAGGGGGGGGATGGCACAGAGTTTATTAATCAGGCCAAAGATAAGAAGTCAGGAAAACGTTTGATGGGCTTTGGTCATCGGGTTTATAAAAACTTTGATCCCCGTGCCCAAGTATTAAAGCAGCACTGTGATAAATTGCTTAATAAGTCCGGTATTAATGATCCGTTATTGGATATTGCAAGACGTATCGAAGAAATAGCATTGAAGGACGAATATTTTATTTCTCGAAAGTTGTACCCCAATGTAGATTTCTATTCTGGACTTATACTCAGAGCTGCAGGTATCCCTACTAACATGTTTACCGTTATATTTGCGATTGGTCGAATGCCAGGTTGGTTAGCGCACTGGCGTGAAATGATTCATGGTGAGACAGTGACTATTTATCGACCACGACAAATATATACCGGTGAAAAAATTCGACACTATCAGGAAATAAGTCAAAGAACTTGCTAGGGCAAAAATTGAAAGGAAATAAAAGCTATGTGGGAATTGACTTCATCAAATATAATCTGAAGCGTCTCTTGATGTAAATAGCTTTTATTAGTGAATGTATAGTGATTATAAGTCGGCAGACATTAACAAAGCTAGCCTGTGGGTAGGGCGTAAGCTCGATAATGAATAGAGTATAAGGAAACTAGGTGCGTAACAACAAAAGTTCTGCCGATGATATTGGTGCGCAGTATTACGCGACACAGTTGGGCATATATGATGAAATGTATGCTAAAGAAAATAAAGCGTTACCTTATTGGGAACGCTTTATGGCCTCGCTTAATAGTATGGGAAGTGAAAAGCTTGAGCTTCGTCGAAGGGAGGCTCAGCGCTTACTGCGTGAAAATGGGGTTACCTATAATGTCTATGGTGACTCGCAGAATCTGACCAGGCCCTGGCGCCTTGATCCGGTGCCATTACTGATTAGTAGTGAAGAATGGCTGGTTATTGAAGCAGGCTTAAAGCAACGTGCTGATCTACTGGATTTAATCTTAAAAGACATTTACGGTAAACAGAATCTCTTAAAAAAAGGTCTGTTACCTGCGGAGTTAGTGTTCGGGCATGAAGGATTCTTGCACCCTTGCGTCGGTGCTCTGCAAAATCAAAAGCGCCATTTAACTATTTATTCAGCCAATCTTGCGCGGGGGCCAAATGGCTTGATGTGGGTACTGGATGATAGAACACAGGCACCTTCAGGTTCTGGGTATGCCTTGGAAAACCGTACTGTTATGGCACGAGTTTTACCCGATATTTATCGTGAAACACAGGTTCATCGCCTGTCAGGTTTTTTTAAGTCCTTACATAAGAGCCTTGTTGATATAGCGCCCAACAATAAAGAAGACCCGCGTATTGTCATCATGACACCGGGGCCACTTAACGAAACTTATTTTGAGCATGCTTATCTAGCGGCTTATCTGGGTTATACCTTGGTGCAGGGTGGCGACTTAACGGTGCGTGACGGGCGTGTCTGGCTTAAGTCTTTAGCAGGTTTACAGGCTGTTGATGTTATTTTAAGACGGGTCGATGATTCGTTTTGTGATCCGCTGGAGTTTCGTAGCGAATCAAGATTGGGTGTGGCAGGGTTACTTGAGGTGGTTCGAAGAGGTAATGTTGCAATAGCCAATCCATTCGGAAGCAGTGTTTTAGAAAATCCCGCCTTACTGGCATTTTTACCCCGATTAGCGCGTCACTATCTCAATGAAGATCTTAAATTACCTTCTATTGCAACTTGGTGGTGTGGACAACGTCGTGAGCGTGAGTTCGTTTTGCAAAATATTGATAGTCTGGTTATTAAACCCATCAATCGCAGTATTGGCAATCAGGGGGTGTTTGGAGGGGCTTTAAGTATTAAGGAAAAAGAAGAGTTACGCGGGCAAATTTTAGCTAAGCCGCATTTGTATATTGGCCAGGAGAGAGTCAGTTTTTCGACATTACCGGCTTTTATTGATCATCAAATCGAACCCCGTAATGCAGTTTTACGTAATTTTCTTGTCGCTTGTGGTGATGATTACGAAGTGATGCCGGGTGGATTAACGCGTGTTGCTCGCCAGAAAGATAACTTTGTTGTTTCAAATCAGGCGGGTGGGATTAGTAAGGATACCTGGGTTTTAGCCTCTGAACCCGATAAGCCCGTCAGTTTATGGACTCAGCCTAAACGTAATCAACTCATTGATGCTGTCACTGAACCTCTAACCAGTCGTGCTGCGGATAATCTTTTTTGGGTGGGTCGACATCTTGAGCGCACTGAAGCGGTAACCAGATTGTTGCGTACGGTATTGGTTAAATATAGAGTGGCTAATGAATCGAAAGATCCGATTGATACCGAATGTTTAAGGGTATTGTTGCGTACCTTCACACAAGTCACGGGAACATACCCAGGGTTTATAAATTGTGATGAAGAATTGTTAAAATCACCCGTGCAGGAGTTGTTGTCGCTAGTAAAAGATGTTTACAGAAGAGGCTCATTGACGACTAATATTCAAGCATTTTTCCAGGCAGCTTTTAGTATTCGGGATTTGTGGTCACAAGATACTTGGCGTGGCGTCGATAACATTCAACGGCGATGGCAGCAAAAGGTTATTGGTAATGAAATTAATGTTGATCAATTACCTAATCACTTGGATGATTTAATTACTGGTATTGTTGCTTTCACGGGTTTGACTAGTGAAAGCATGACGCGAGAAGCGGCCTGGTTAATGATGGACAGTGGGCGGAGGCTTGAGCGTGCGCTGGCTCTTATTGCCTTAATGCGTTCCACGTTGGCATTGCGCCACGAAGATGTGTTACAAAACCAGGTACTTGAGGCAGTATTGGTTTCAACGGATAGTTTAACCATTTATCAACGTCGTTATCGGTCATATATTCAGTTACCCTTAGTGCTGGAGTTATTATTGCTGGATGAGACGCATCCTAGGTCAGTGGCGTATCAACTGCATGAATTATCAATTCATATTGCCTCTTTGCCTAGAGTAAAGGTTAATAGTCAGCTCAGTGAAGAGGAGCGGTTAATTTTAAAAGCTTATACAAACCTACGCTTGTGTAATGTATTTGAATTAACCAAAACCGGCGAGGAAGAGGGTATTTATGCTGACTTTGAGAAGTTGCTCTATGATACAACTGCGTTGTTGTGGAAACTTTCTGAGAGTATTGCAAACGCTTACTTTAGTCATTCTCAAACCTCACAATTAATAGCGCACAAATCCACTGAGGATGAGCTTTGAAATACAGAATTACGCACAGTACGCTGTATCATTACAGTCAGCCGGTTGGATTATGTCAGAATGAAGCGAGATTGCAACCCAGAAACTTTTGGCGTCAGCATTGTCACACGAGTTATTTCGATATTACGCCTGACCCCATTGATTTTCAGGAGCGTCTGGATTTTTTTGGTAATCGTGTGACCTATTTTGCTGTTCAAAAACAGCATATCAAATTGAATGTGACCGCTATCAGTGAAGTGACCCTATTCCCTAAGCAAAATGTCCTTGAACTCTTCAATCAGATAGCGTGGGAGCCGGTCCGCAATATTTTACAAGGAATACCAGTACAAGGTCACTCACAGTCGCAAACTCAGCAAAGTCAGGTTCTATGGCAAAACCAGGATTACGCGCAAGAAGTATTTGATGCAAAGCAATTTCTTTTGGACTCGCCTATGGTTAAGGTTACACCAGAACTTGCTGAATATGCGCGAATCTCATTTCAACCTAATCGACCTTTGGTTGATGTTGTCCATGATTTAATGGCGCGTATTTATACTGAGTTTACTTACGATCCAACGTTTACCACAATAGCAACCCCTTTATCGGATGTGCTGAGTTTTCGACGCGGTGTCTGTCAGGATTTTGCTCATTTAGCTATTGGCTGTTTGCGGGCTTATGGAATAGCTGCCAGATACATCAGTGGTTATGTAGAAACTTTACCCGAACCAGGAAAACAGCGATTGGTAGGTGCAGATGCTTCGCATGCCTGGTTTTCTGTTTATATCCCTAATTCTGGCTGGTTAGACTTTGATCCAACTAACAATACTATTCCACTCGACCAGCATATTACTTTAGCATGGGGGCGTGATTTTTCAGATGTAACGCCACTTAAAGGTATCGCTTTTGGTGGCGGTCAGCATGTTTTATCAGTGTCTGTCGATGTCTTAAGGATTGAGTAACTTTTACTTTTTTCAATAGCGCGAGTTCTGCACTTTCTTTCTTATTTTCAAATGTTTCAAACAGCTTAATTTTTAAATTTAATGGAGTTTACATGTCTACTATACATCTTATTGGCGGTGAAAAAGGCGGAGTTGGTAAATCGGTTGTTGCGCGATTGTTGGCGCAATATATGATTGACCGTCAAATTCAGTTTATCGGTTTTGATACCGATAAATCACATGGTTCATTGTTACGCTTTTATACAGATTATGCTTCACCAACAATCATTGATAATTATCAAAGTCTGGATGCGATTATGGAGGTTGCTGCGGAAAAGCCTGAACAGCGCATTCTCGTGGATTTAGCGGCACAAACTCATCAGGCTTTAGCGCAGTGGATCGATGAATCAGGGGTTTTAGAGTTGGCCGAAGAATTGGGCATTACTATTACTTATTGGAATGTAATGGATTCGGGCAAAGACTCGGTCACTTTATTAAATAAGTTACTAACCCAATTTAACACTAGAATTAACTATGTGTTGGTACAAAATCAAATTCGTGATGAGCATTTCAATATTTTAGAGTTTTCAGGGGTCAAAGAGCGAGCTTTAGCATTTGATGCCAAAGTCATGACTTTGAAGCGTCTTCATGCGCCTGTAATGACTAAAATTGATAATAATAGTTACAGTTTTTGGGCTGCAAAAAATAAAGATCTTGAAAGCGTGGATGCATTGGGGTTACTTGAAAGGCAGCGGGTTAAAATCTGGCTAAATCATGCTTATAAAGAAATCGAATCTGTTGGCGTCTAAGATGAATCTGGTTGTAATTTCTATCGTAATGACAGGAAGTTAATCTTCATGAAATTGAGGGTGAGTTGCAGTCTTCGGTTTCAGATCATTGAACCCACAGTATTGATTTTGATGCTCCGACCTTACAGAGGAATTCAGCAATGGATTAATCGAGAGGTTTATATCATTAAGCCAGTAACACCGATGATAGAAAGTGTTGATAGCTTTGGTAATTCGTTGCAAAGAATAAGAGTGCCGGTCGGAAATTTCCTGATATACACTTCGACAGATGTTATTGTGACAGACAAGGTTGAAGTAGCCCCAGGCAATTATTTTGTAGAGATACAATACCTTCCAAATGATATATTGACATATTTATTACCCAGTCGTTATTGTGAATCTGACCGGTTTGGTGATTTGGCTAGAGAAATAACCTTTGATAGTCTTCCGGGTTATGATCAAGTGAGTAAAATTAATGATTGGGTTAGGGAAACGATCAAGTATGTTCCGGGTACTAGTGAGTTTCCTATGTCTGCATCAGAAGTACATCTTCGTGGTTATGGGGTCTGTAGGGATCTGGCGCAGGTTGCAATCGCCTTATGTCGCAGCATCAGTATTCCTGCAAGACTCGTTGTAGGCTATTTATACAACTTGCAGCCAATGGATTTACATGCCTGGTTTGAGGTTTATGTGGGTGATAAGTGGTATACTTTTGACCCCACACAAGCTGAGTTAAAAGGTGGGAGAGTGATTATTGCTTTTGGGCGAGATGCAGCAGATGTGTCAATATTCCATCAGTTTGGATCAGGTTGTTTGTTGAACAGCATGGACGTCCGCGTCGATTTGCTGGATAATTAGCATATTATAACTTTTAATAACGGCAAAGTTCATGACTTATTGTATTGCAGCTTCTATAGATGAAGGACTTATTCTGGTTTCAGATTCAAGAACTAATGCTGGCATTGATAATGTGAGCACCCATGGCAAGATGCATGCATTTGAAACAACAAGTGATCGTAAGATAGTGCTGCTTTGTGCGGGTAATCTAGCGACAACTCAAGCTGTTTTAGAGCAGTTACATCGAGATAAACTAAAAAATGCAACGATCAACTTAAATAATGTTGAAAGCCTGTTTGAAGCAGCTGATTATTTAGGTCACGTCAGTGTAGAAAAGCAAAAGCAATATAAAAGTTCACAGGGTCAATCAGCCTTTAATCCGACTGCTACCTTTATTCTTGCTGGTCAAATTGGTAGTGATCCGCATGGCGCATATATGATTTATGCAGAGGGTAATAGTATTACCAGTTCAGCTAATACGCCCTTCCTGCAAATTGGTGAGAGTAAATATGGTAAACCCATCCTGGATCGTTTTCTTAAGTTGAATACCTCTATTGATGAGGCTGCACGTTGCTGTCTGGTTTCTATGGATTCAACCATCCGAAGTAATGCGAGTGTTGGTTCACCAGTGGAAATGCTGATTTATCGTAAAAACAGTTATAGTTTAGATGAATATTACTGTTTTGATGATGACGATGATTATATGTTGCAGCTTAGACGCAGTTGGGAAAACAAATTACGTGAAGCCATTGCAGCTTTACCAGCGTTAGATAAAAAATCAAATAAACTTATCCGAATGGTTTTATAAATCGTTTGAGTATCCGTATTTATTATTTGCCATCATGAACATTTTATATGCTCATGATGGCTTAGTTTAAGATGATAATTTAAGTAACTGTTTTTCTATTCTGGCGATGAAATAAGAAACCAGTTATCTGCAATTTGATGGTGAAGGTTACCCAGTTTATTTTGCAGGTCATCAAGGATGCCACGGAGTTGAACCTGGGTCGTGTTTTCTGAGTCGATAGCTTTTACATAAGCTTCCAATTCATTAACTTTTCCTGGTAGTTGATCGCTATTTGGAAGTTTGCTTATACAGGTTGAAATTTCTGAGATACAGCAAATGACCGAGCGAGGTAGATTAGTATCCTGTAAAAGAAAGTTAAGCACATCATCTCCATTTACTCGATTATGTTTCTGTTGACGATACATGAGTAAAGCATTCAAAGCTTTTAATATATTCATCCACAAAATGGTTTCATATTGACGAACTTCATCACTCCGTGATTCTGATAGTAATAAAGAGGCTAGGTCAAGAATACGACTAGTCATATCTGCCCGTTCAATATTTCTGCCTAAGCGAATAAAACTATAGGGATGGTTGTGGCTCATATAACCTGACAATAAGCCTGTAAAGCGCTGGCATCCTTTCAGTATTTCATTTAAAAAGATGACTCTTTGGCGTCGGTTAGCCACTGTCTCTAAATTATTTTTGGCAAACAAATACATTTCGTTGACTTGTTCCCAAGCTTCGTCAGGTAATAATTCTCTAGAGGTGCGGATATTTTCTCTGGCAGCTGTTAGAGAAGAAAATAAAGAGCCTGGATAAGACTGATCTGCAAGCAGGAAGCGTGTAACGTTGCGTTCAGACGCAACATTATTTTTCTTGTAAAACTCTTGCTCTGAGGCATTAATCGATATTAATTGTCTCCAACCCATTTCAACGCCTTTGGGTAGATCCATTAATAAATTCATGTGTACGTTAACCAATCTGGCTATATTTTCTGTACGTTCCAGATAACGGGCGAGCCAATACAGGCGTTCTGCTGAGCGAGATAACATTAGCTGTCCTCCATATTAATAATCCAGGTATCTTTACTACCACCTCCTTGCGATGAATTTACAACCAGTGAGCCTTTTTTCAAAGCGACCCGGGTTAATCCGCCTGCAGTAACGAAGGTGTTTTCTCCTTGCAAAATAAAGGGACGCAAGTCAATATGACGCGGTTCAAGCTTTCCTTTGCACAAAGTTGGTGCGGTTGATATTGAGAGTGTGGGTTGTGCAATATAATTGCGAGGGTCTTTTTTAATAATTTGCCGGAAACTTTCTACTTCCTTGGTAGTTGCATGAGGTCCAACAAGCATCCCGTAACCACCCGACTCATTGGCCGGCTTTACTACTAATTCAGCGAGGTGTGCCAGTACATAGTCTAAATCATCTTTATTACTGCACAAGTAAGTAGGAACGTTCGGCAATATAGGCTCTTCGTTTAGATAATAACGGATCATTTCAGGAACATAGGCATAAACTACCTTATCATCCGCGACTCCTGCACCCGGTGCATTAGCCAATGCTACATTACCTGCTTTCCAGGCTCTCATTAAACCCGGAACGCCGAGTGTTGAATCTTTTCGAAAAACTTCAGGGTCAAGGAAGTCATCATCAATGCGTCGATAAATAACATCGACTTTTTCAAGTCCTTCAATTGTTTTCATATAAACGCAGTCGTCATCATTGACAACCAAGTCATTACCTTCAACCAGTTGCGCACCAATTTGCTGCGCTAAATAGGCATGCTCAAAATAGGCAGAGTTATAAATACCAGGGGTTAAAACGGCGCAAGTAATTAATCCATTTTGGTGCGGTGCAATTGACGTAAGCATATCGTGCAAATGCGTAGGGTAATCGTCAATAGGGAGGATATCAATGTCTTGTAATAATTCAGGAAATACCCGTTTAGTAATGATTCTATTTTCGAGCATATACGAAACCCCAGAAGGAACCCGTAAATTATCTTCAAGAACATACATAATACCATCTTTGTCACGCACCAAATCAGTGCCACAAATATTAGCCCAGACATTATGCTTGGGTTCCATGCCGATGCATTCTTTACGAAAATTCTTTGAACTAGTGATAATCTCACTAGGCATTTTGCCATCTTTTAGAAAAGCTTGGTCTCCATAAACATCGCTAATAAAGCAATTTAAGGCAGTTAGGCGTTGTTTTAGTCCTTTTTCTATGATTTTCCATTCTGCTGCGTCAATAATACGAGGGATAATGTCAAAAGGCCACGCCCTATCAATGTTTCCCTCATCACTATAGACAGTAAAACTGATCCCCATTTCCATAATGGCAAGTTCTGCGGCAATTTTTCTTTTGTCGATATCCTCCTTTTTTAGTGAATCCAAATATTGACATAATCGATGACTCACTGGACGAGATTGGAATTCTGAATGCATCAGTTCATCGTAAGCAATGTCAGTTTTATAGTTTTTCCAGATTGATTTCATGGCACTTCAGCTATGTGTTGTTTAGTTCTGTGAAAAATTAAGCATTAATGATGCCATATAAGTGAATCAAGCATGTTTGAATATTTACAAGGTTAATGATATTGCCCCATTATTTTATATTAGTTGTGGTTCGTCAGTGAATTTGACTGTCGTAACAAAGAAAGTCTGCTCACTTTGATTGTAACATCTATTTATTTAAAATCGGGTCATAGATTGAATTGAATATGATTTTAGATCCGCCTTAATAAGGATCTAACTCATCATAAATATTGAAATTTTTAGCTTACAGTCGGTTAGCTTTAGCTGAAAAATGACACGCTCTTGGGTATGTCATTTATTAAGGTATGGCAATTGTGATGGGTCAAGGCGAGTTCGTATCGGAACCGCCTCAATTACTATTGTATAAAAATGAAACTAAACTCGGTGTAAGAGTGCTGTCGCTTGCATGCGTTTTGAACAATCAAACCTGAATCAAAATGATGAAAGTAATGCGCATCCAATAGCTATAGCAAATTCGTCATCCTATCGGCTAGGGCAAACGGAATGTTTCAAGAACTATAGTCGTTGAATGCACGTTGCTAACGTCATTGAAGTATTACTTACCAGCTGCTAACTTTTCATGCTCTGTTGCTGTTTTTTCATATTCACTAGCCAGCACATCTTGTTGAACAGCTAAAGCTTCGTGCCGATCCCCAAGAATACGCTTTCCAAGTGATCCATACACTGCTGCAATCGATCTTTCTTGATTAGCCAAACCTTTATGATATACGGAATGTTTTTTCTGAAGTTCGGCAGCCGCTATATGTTCTGCGGATGTTGCAGGCACAGCAGTATTAGTGTGTTGTTCGGAAGCAGGCGCAACTTCTGCTAACAATGGTGCTGAAATAGTACTCATACAAACAGCCAAAATTAGGCCACAATATATATTTTTGTTCATAATAATTCTCTCTTAAAAAATAAAAATTCCAGCTTTTGAAGACAAAATTGTAGAATTTTGTCAATTGCGCACCAGCTGGCCTATAGTACGCAAACATTACAAACCGTTGATTTCTCAAACGGGTATTTATGTCATAGTTTATTTAGTTGTATAACGCTCAGGAGGTTACCGTGATATTGTCAATCACCTTTTCTACGCCAGGCGACCCCCACGCAGACTGGCATGCCAAAGTGCGTTCAGACCAACTTTGAACAGTTCCGGCCAAAGTAACAACTGCTCCGTTGAGGTCAACGATAATCTTTTGCCCATCGCGAGATGCGCGGCGGTTTAATGCTAACTCAATATCCGATTTAACTGCGCTTACTGAAAGTTTCGGTTTAATTGCGATTTGGTCGCTGACGCCTCTAACACCCATGAGATATCGCACTGCTCCTGTCGCAATTTGTTTTTGATAATCCCAGTCGACTTCGCCAGACAAGGTAATCCATCCGTCTTCGACCATAACCTTGACAGAGTCTTTATTCAATAAAACTAACCATTCCAAAGTATTTTCTGCTGAACGAGCAATATCAGCATCACTTCGATTGCTAGATCCAGGTAGTATTACCACCAGTTCAATGGCTAGTGCCTTAACACCCGATACTCGTTGAGCAGCTGCTTCAGCATGCCATTTTTCTGCATAACTATCCACATTACCCGCTAAAGTAACGATGCCATCTATGACTTCTACGCCAATATGCTCGGCATTAACTTCAGGTGCCCAATTTAGTTCTGCAATTATGTCTTGTTTTAATGTTGCATCATTTTTCATGGTTGTTACTCCATGTTGTTAAAAGAGCTTCTATATTGCAATTTCTACACTACACGAACTGTTCGTTAACGAACCTAGTGCTTGCACAAAATAAGCTGTCAAGCTTACATCGAATGTTCTTGCCAGGGTGCATCTCAATTGATTTTTTTAGGTTTATGTGCGTAAACGTACAGATGATAACTATTGCCGATATTAAGCTCTCTTTCGAAACGGTATCTAGAATTTGTATTTTCCGTAAACTAATAAGGCATCCCCTATGGCAAGAACCCGACGAATACATTTGCTACCCAGCCGTTATTCTTCGGCAATGTGCTATATTCATCTGTAACTGGACTCCTCATGTGCGGATATTCGCTGTTAACATCCTATTCCAGGCACCATCAATTGGTTTCCATTCCTTTCGACTACGATTTGCTGTCTATGTTACCCAAAGACTCTCAGTCGGCCTATTACCAACGCCTCATGGTAGCTGAAAGCGACTATCAGGCCGAAGTCATAATTTTCACTGCTAAGGATATGGCTGATGCTCGGCAGATCACCAGTGAAGCGGGTAAGTTACAGACTATTGCCCAGATACAGTTGTTGACCAAGCTGTTTCCTGAGGACGCTGACGAACCCATTCGAAAAGCCATAACCATAGCCAATTCGTTCGTCTGGGCAGGCTACGACAAGCAGATCGGAAGACTCGAACAGTCTGGCTTGTCTGTGGAATCGTTTAAGTTATTGCGAGCAGTGCTGGAAAACGGCACTGCCATTATTGACGATGCCCAAGAGCAGGCATTTTCTGCAGGGCATTCCAATGTTGTTCTGAGTTTGGAGAAAATGCGTAGGCAACTTGCGTTCATATCGGTCATATTCTCTTCTGACGGAGAAAAGGGGCGGTTGCGTAGCGAGAGCTTTTTGCGTACATTGCTTGCCAGCTCGGATGCTGGACTTAAAATCATTGACTGCTGGCGACAGGCTCAACTCCTTACCCCAGACCAACTGCCACCTACCTTACGCGATCGATTCTTCGCGACTGATGGCCGCATTGCGGTATATGCTTTTCCGGCAAAATCCGTTTACAATCCTGACAATCTCGACGCACTGATAAAAGACGTTTATAGCGTCTCGCTGGAAGCAACCGGCTTCCCTACCACGCATCAAGTGTTTTCCAAGTCCGTGGTTGAGAGTTCCATTCAGGGAACGGGGTTGGCCCTTGCACTATGTCTGTTATGGATCATGGCGATGACGCGCAGTGTTCGAGGCTTCGCCCTGGCGGTGTTGCCTTTATTGACCGGAGGTGGTTGGATGTTAGGTATCATGACTCTTAGCGGTATTCGCTACAACTTTGCGATCATCATTGCCTTACCGATTGTAATTGCGCTGGCAGTGGATTACGGAGTATGGTTCAACTATCGCTGGAGTGAGTTAAAGGGTCATAACCCAATGCAAGTCAGCATCATTGTCGGTAAGGTAATCGGGCTTGCTGCAGGTACTGAATTGGCAGGGTTGGAAGGAATTACTCTGGCCAGCTATCGGACAATTACTTGATTCCAGGAGAAAACCATAGTGCTAAAAGCATACCTCATTCTTGTTGGCAGCCTGCTGCTCTCTTTTGGCGCCAGTGCCATACCAAACTCAGAAACAATCGTGGTCTGTTATCCCGGCGCTTCCGTCAATGTCAAAGTTGCAAACGGAGCGATGAATGCTATGCAGCGCGTGGTGGAGCGGGGCGGCCAGTGGCCGTTGAACATTTTTAACAGTCTATTCACATCCAAAGCGGACGAATGCAGGAAACAAATGGTAGAAATGCCCCCAAAATTCGCCATTATCTCGTTATGTCTCTATTTGGAATTGCGCATATTACACAACTTGGTGCCGTTGGTTCAGCCTAAAATTAAAGGCCGCACTAACGAGCGTTACAGGATAATGGCTCAAAAGGAGATGAAACGAGCAATCGACTTGAACCCGGATATTGATGATGGTGGGTCGCTACGAATTTTGGGCGCACTTTATCTTAAAGCCCCAGCCTGGCCAAATGGCATTGGTGACCCTGATAAAGCTTTGGAGCTGCTAGAAATGGCGATTAAGAAATATCCTGAGCATCCTCTTAACCACTTGTTTTATGCTCAAGTTCTTTGGGAGGATAACGACAAGGCTTTCCTGTCAAAAGTCAAAGCCGAGTTTGCGCTAGGAGAAAAACTTTTAAGTGAAGGTAATTGGGGATGCAGCAAAGAGCCATGGAAAAAGGAGTTCGATGCGTTTCGGCAGGGGCTCAATAAAACGGAATCAGACACCTAACAACCATGGCTGCCAGGATTAAATAAAGTAGGTTTATCTGAGTGCTGATTTTCTATTCTAATCAGAGCACAACTTGGGCGATTCTTATTGGAGTGCTTCATTTGCTTTTTTCCATTCCCAGCTCAATCCATGTTTTGCTTTATAAAAATGACGAGCGTGCTGCTATAGGCTGGATCGGTCTTATTTTCCTATCGCCGTTTCTTGGTAGCTCTATTTATTGGATGTTCGGAGTC
Organism: uncultured Methylococcaceae bacterium; assembly: GCA_903866825.1. Lineage (GTDB taxonomy): Bacteria > Pseudomonadota > Gammaproteobacteria > Methylococcales > Methylomonadaceae > Methylobacter_C. The sequence goes on along the minus strand of CAIPPE010000090.1, from coordinate 5,414 downwards.
AACCGTATAAATGCTCTCACGAAATTAACTAAAGCAAAGAAAAAAAAGACCAACTTGTTTCCAAGAAAGAGATTTGAATCCGAAACCAGTTTTCAAAGAAAATGGCGAACCCTGATGCAGGCAGGATACGCAATTCATGACTCGGTCTACCTGACGTACAATCAAATCGTACCACTTGTCAATGGAGATGAAGCCTATCCTCGAATGCTTATCGCCATCACTAACGCTAAACGAGATATCGTTCTTTCAAGCTATATTTTTGATTACGATCAAACTGGCCGTAAATTTGTTGATGCCCTGGGTGAGGCACGTAAACGGAATGTCTCTGTATATGTCCTGATTGACGGCGACTTTCTGGACTATAGATGGCGCATGACGGAGAAGGAGCTGCGTAAAAGAAATGTCAAAACAGCCAGATTTCTCCCTTTTAGTCCCAGCTTTATGAACCTACGTAATCACCGGAAAATTCTATGTCTGGACGGGCAAATAGCATTTGTTGGAGGCATGAATATCCGTCAAGACAACATGGTCAGTGAAAACCCATGCAAGCCGGTGCAAGACATTCATTTTGAAGTCAAAGGCCCCGTAATAAACCAGATCAGCAAGACCTTCACCGACGACTGGTGCTTCGCCACCGCTAAGCCTATAAATGTTTCATCTTGGTCTGGAACCTGCGACGGACAAGTCACATGTCGCGTACTTCCAGATGGTCCAGATGAGAATTACCAAAAGCTGGTATGGACGTTACTTGCAGCCATTAATAGTGCCGAATACAGCATTCGCATAATATCGCCTTATTTCATTCCTGATCATACCGTCATCTGTGCCCTTCAGTCTGCTACTTTGCGAGGCGTTGATGTCCAGCTTATAGTACCCAAAAAAAACAACATTCCCTTTTTTAACTGGGCAATGCAGGCCAATTTTAACAACCTTCTTAAATTCGGCCTGAAAATCTATCTTAGTGCTCCTCCGTTTGAGCACAGCAAATTCTTTTTAGTCGATGATTGCTGGTCTTTTATTGGTTCTTCCAACTGGGATACTCGAAGCTTCGCTTTAAATTTCGAGATCAATATTGAATGCTATGATTATGTCCTGAACCAAGCCTTAGGGCTTATTTTTAATGAAAAAAAGTTGAAGTCAGAACTGGTCTCTAAAGTTACCTGTGCTCATTATTCACTTTATATTCAGTTGCGGAACAATTTTTTTCGTCTGTTGTCGCCTTATTTATAATAAATGCTCTTTAGAAAAATATTTCCCGAAGTATATGACTCCAGCAATCCGCTCGTTTATATGGGACAAGCTAGTCAGCCTACATTAGGCAAAACTATATCAATCCTGGTTTGGAATATCTATAAAGCCAAGAAAAGCGGCTGGCGTGATGATTTCCTTAAGCTAATCCCAAAAAAAGATTTGATTTTGCTACAAGAGTCAGTGATCAATAAACATGATAACAGTATTTTTGAAAAAAGCCGACGCTTTGAATGGATTATGGCTTGTAGCCATAAATATCGAGGGAGCCAGATTATCACTGGCCTTAAAACGGGTTCTATTGCGAAGTCAAGTGTACATGAATGTCTTTATTCGCCGGATAGAGAGCCGCTTTTGAACACGTCAAAACTTGTACTGGCAACAAAATTCAATCTAGAAAGCAGTCTTAAAACACTCTTGGTTTTAAATGTCCATGCCATTAATTTTGTTAGGATAAAAAAATATTCAAGCCATATTAATCAGATTCTATCGTTAATCCAGCAACATTCAGGCCCAATCATTCTAGCTGGCGATTTCAATTGCTGGAGTAATGCTCGATTCGAATTTCTTTTTGAGTCTATAAAAAATGTTGGATTGACTCCTGTTGCATTCGATAGAGAAACCTTCTGGCATCATTTAAATAACCATCTTGATCATATTTTTTACCGTGATCTAGATTTAATAAAAGCAGAAACACTCTCAGATATTAATAGCTCCGATCATTACCCTATAATAGCTGAGTTCTCATTCCATGATCTGCAATCAGATAAACTATGAAAATGTAGCGTTAAGTTCCCTTGGTTCACAACTTAATGGTTTGTTTTCAGAGACAATAGGCTAACAATCTCTTTTTTGCCTCTTGCTGGATCAATCACAGTATCGAGAAGAAATACTCGGTCGTTTTCAATACCACTCTTCTGTACAATTAATTTTGCAATAGCCTGAGCCCTCTCTGAGGCGAGGTGATTAAGTCGTTCCTGATCTGGTTTAAGGGTAGAAAAAAGCTTCTGTTTTGCAATTTCATAAATATCACCTTCCTTGGGGGTAATCAGTTTTGGCGTACCTAAAATTGATTGTTCTGTTAGTGCAGGGAATTTATCCGATAACTCTTTCGCCAACAAGCGTATATAATCATCAACTGAAAGGTCAATATATTCAGCTCGGGTTATTTTTCCGCCACTCTTATTGAGTTCAGCCGCTTTTGATTTTTTTAGTTGATCCATTACTGCTACTTCTAACATTGCGGGCCAATCCAGTTCCTGATAAGCGGCTCCTTTAATTTCCAGGCTTAAATCTGGCCGATCTTTTAGCGCTTTGGATAAACTCTCCAGTTCATTTGTTTGTTGTTGGTTTAATGTTGCATCACCGGCAGCAAAGCTGACGGTACTCAGGTCTTCTTCGCTACCTATCATCGATAATATTGAGCTAAAAGGTGAAGTGACAATTTTGCTGAGTACATTCAGTAAAGCATTGCCAATGAGACTGCCAATACTAAACTCCGGATTTTCCAGACTTCCAGTAATGGGAAAATCAATTTTTATTTTGCCATTTGAATCTTTTAATAGCGCAATGGTGAGTTCAAGAGGTAATGAAACTGCATTAGGGTTTTCCACTTTTTCACCTAGTTCGAATTGATCCATCAGAATATGGTTGGAAGCAGTCAGATTTTTGTCGACTAAGTTATATTCCAGACCTAAGTTCAATTTGCCCTTTTCGATTTTATAACCTGCAAACTGGGCCATATAAGGAGATATGAAAGGCATCGACATGCCCTGAAAATTCATCTTGACGTTGTAATTTCCCAAATAGGGGCTGATTGAGCCTTGGATATCAACCGGTGAAAAGTCGTAAGTGTTTCCTTTTAAATTAATTTTAATTTCTGACTTTTGATCTGAAGAAATACCGTCGGCACTTCCATCCAAATTTTCAATTTCTGCAGCAAATGGAAGTATCAGAGACAGGTCGGAAAAATCCGAAGAGCCATCTGTCAATTGAAATTTATCCAGTTTAAAATAGGGTCTGGTTTGTTCAGGATCCGGTTTGCCAGTACTTGTTTTAACGGATTTTCCAGATTTGCTGCCATTGGTAACGAAGATGTCGGCAAAGTTTATAGTTTTATCTTTTCTGATGACAACTCGGGCATAGGGTTTATCGATAATAAGCTCTTTAGCGAAATAGCGGTTCCAAAGTAAATCAATGTCCATGTCTTTTAGGGTCAGTTTTTTCCATTTTACTAAGTCTTTATTGAGTATCCTGTCACGGGTGATTAAATCAGAAACCCCACTATCTCCATTAAATTTAATACCCAGCGTATTGCTTTCAGTCCTACTCAATGATGCTTGACCATTGATATTCAAATTACCGTCAATGATGTCAAGTCGGGCGAATTGATCGACATAAGACTGAAAGTCCTCTAAGGCAATTGTTTGGGCATCAATAGTTGATTGAATATTCAACGGCTCAATGACGGTATCGCCATTGAGATGAATCAAACCTTTTTTATTGATGCCAACGCTAAGCTGAAAAGGGAACTTTGCATTTTTTTCAGTACTGAATTTGCTTAACTTAAAGTTGATCGGTTTTAAGTCGAAGGATGCAGGTATTTTAAGAGACTTATCTTCAAATTTTATTCCGAGATTCACTAAGTTAAGGTTGTTGACATGGATTGTCCACGGTGCTTTTGTAGGTTCGGGCAATTGGACTTGAGTTTGAGCGGGAATATTGGGATTAGTAGATGAGGTGTTAAGAAATAAGGCTTGGTAATTAATTATACCCTCCTGAGTTAGCCAAGCATTGATGTTTGCATTGTTGAATGTGAATGAATCAATACCCAGCTCCTGTCTACTGGAGTTAACGTCTACCCCGCGCATCACCAAGGAGGGGATTTGGGCCAGCATCTTATGTTGCTCGGTTTCGTATAATTCGAACGCTTTGATATCGAGTTGGCCTTGGCTGCTAGAAAAATTTAGCGCATGATTTGCGTAAAGAGCCTTGTAATTAGATTTCAATACTAGAGATGGAATTTTAATCGAAACTTTGTTAGGTGCCAGCCCGGTCAGATTAATATCATGAAGTTCGAGTTCTGCATTATCTGCGCTAAATTCAAGTCCGATTTTAGTGTCATTTACGGCATAATCAGCTTCAAATGTTGCGGTGCCTTTTAAATCTAGGGGGATTTTATCTTGCAATATCAGCTCTGAAATCCCTTCAAGTTTTATATCATTGAATTTTATTTTACCGAAAGTATGGAGCGGATTAATGCCCATTTCACCTGTCCACTCTAGTTGTCCTCCTGAATTAAGTGTCATAGAAAAGGTAATCCTGGATTTCTGATCGGCATGCGTGCTGAAGTTTTCGATTTCGAGATTAATCGGAAGAATATCTTCTTTTAACGGCTTGGCTAATGATGGGTCCTCAAAGATCATTGTTCCATCTGTCAGAGATAGTATCGAAATAACCAGCGGGAAAAGTTTGTCGGGTTCATTGGTCTTTTTTGCAGCTTTTGGGGTTTTGAGCAGATTGTTAAAGTTAAATCCCCCGTCTTTTTGTTTAGCAATACGAACGAATAGTTTATTGAGCCAAACTTTGTCGAAGACTAGTGCTGATTGTTTTATAGATTGAAGTACATTGATTTCAATATTGAAGTAATCAAATGATGCAAAGACCTGACCATTAAGTTCTTGTATTTGAAATCCTTTAAGACTTGCAGATAGTAAAAAAGGATTCAAATAAATATTTTCGAGCTTAATGTTTCTACCGGTTTCCTGTTGAATGAGCTCAGGTAGTTTCCATTTTATGAGGGATGGAATAAGAACAAAACCAAATATGCTGTAGATAGAGGCTATGATACAGGTAATAAAAAAGTGCTTTAGCGGTTTTTTGTATATTACTGGAATGTTCTTCATAAATGTTCATAATAGTGCCAGAAGGTATTTCAGCTTCATCTTACCATTTTTAAAATATAAATAAATTTGAATAGAGCTCAAAATGAATGGACATAAAGTGAACTTGTTGACACAACTCCAGGTAGTCCCTACAAATCAATGCAGGTTGTTTTTTATCAACGAGTTACCGGAATGGGTGTGACGAATAAGTATCTCCAAGTTAATGCCGCTTGAGTCAACCCCATCGCCATAGCAGGTGTTCGATGTGTCCATTTTTTTTGG
>CAIPPE010000089.1 GCA_903866825.1 uncultured Methylococcaceae bacterium | reverse complement strand
CATTAGATTCGATAGCACCCGCATCAGTAATAAGAATAATATTGCGGGCAATAAATTTTTCCCAGTCAATCTGGTTAATGGCGGCTAATACCCCGGCATAACTGTCTTCATCAAATTTAATACTGGAAACAGAGGCTTCGTTTACCAGCGTACTGACGATATTAATAAAGTCCTGCTCTTCGGGTGGATTGCTCGGATTAACATATAATTTGGTTACATATTGCAGTTGAGGTGTTGCTTTAATAACCTTTGGTGCTAGTTAATTTGCGTTGTTCATGGGCATACGTTAATGTAATAAGTATTTGACCAAAATGCATTTTACGGAGACGCTACCCATGAACACAGAAGACTTTATCATTGATTTGTTTTGCCGTATAGATGACAAAATGAAAAATATCCCAAATAACAGCCAAGCGGCACTGATGCCAAGTGAACTTGTCACAATTGCTATGATGTTTGCCCTCAAAGGGGTTGGACAACGCGCATTTTACCGTTGGCTACAGCGCGATTATGCCTCTTTTTTTCCAGGATTACCCGAACGTACTCGCTTATTTCGTCGCATGAAGACCCATTGGCAATGGGCACAGTTATTTCTTGCTGAACCCAGTATGCTTGGAATTATCGATGCTTATGGTGTGGAACTTATCCATCCTATTCGCAAGGGGCGCAATCCCAAGGGGTGGGTTGAGCCTGGCATATCTAATCACCGATGGATTGTAGGTGGAAAATTATGCTTGGCCGTTAATCACCTGGGGCAAATTATTGGTTGGGCATGGGCACCTGCAAATGCTCACGACACTTGGTTTCATCCTATCATTGAGGCATTCAAAGATAAAAGCGTCATACTGGCAGACACTGGATTCCATGCTAAAGAAGGTGACCCAGTTAATATGAAACTCTGTCGGCGTGGCGAATGGAACGGTAGAATGTTAATAGAAACTGTCCATTCAATGCTAACCGTTGTTTGTCATACAAAAAAAATGCGACATCAAGTTTCTGATTATTTTCAGGCACATCTTGGATTTTTAGTGGCTGCTTTTAATTCTTTAGTTGAATGGTCTGGGCTTAAAGCCAATGAAAACGGCTTTGTTCCAATATCTATCGCCGAATTCAATTTATGAGTATTTAACTAGCACCAAAGGTTAATAATGATAACGGCAGGAAACAACATAAATTGCACCGTCTTCCGGGAAATAAACCAGTCGGTGCACTTTAGAAATTCGTCTGGACCAGTAACCGGTTAAATCCCCCTTCAAAGGCTCAGGTTTACCTGTTCCCCTGAAGGGATCTCGTTGGCATTCCTCTATAAGGAGGTTAATTTCGTCCAAAATATTGTGATCTTCTTTTTGCCACAAAACGTATTCCTCCCATGCGATGGGAGTAAATGATACTGCGAAAGATTCAGCCTGTTTCTTGTTTTGGCTCTTTTTGTTTTTCATTGCGGATCAAGTCTCGTGGTTGAGCATTACCAGCCTTAAGCTGGGCAATGGATTCCATTAAACGGCTG
>CAIPPE010000088.1 GCA_903866825.1 uncultured Methylococcaceae bacterium | reverse complement strand
CGTGTATACCGGTAATTTTTACGTAGTTTTGGGTTAACATGCCGCAAATACCTTTTTTCAGGTAATAGGCTATTAATTTATCTTGAACTGTTAAGGTTAAAACCGTAGAATCAAGCCGAGTCAGTGTGATTGTTTCAAACGATTAAAAGTAGTTTAAAGCCTTTGTATTCAAAGTTTGTTTTGGTATGAGTTTGGATTTACGAATATCTAAATGACAGATCGTTCTTTGAAATCGTTAAGGCTTAAAAAGTCAGGTTATTTAACAAGCTATTATCTGGGAAAATTTTATGGGATTAAAATCCAGAATACAAAACTTGGGATTGTACAAGTCTGACCTTATCCAGGAGGGGACTTTAAATATTCCCCAAGACCCTATTAAATCTGAAGAAATACTGCCGGCACTACCCATAAAGATACTTTCGGATGTCGAATTAGACTTTAAACAAAGTCTGCATACGAAACTTCTGGATACCTTGGATCTGTCACTTATTAGTGGCATTGAAGAAAAAGAGGCACGCCGTCAGATTCAACTGGTTTTGCAAAGGTTACTTGATTCCCAGTCCCTCCCTCTGAATACTCAAACCCGGCTGCAAATAATTAAAGAGATTGAAGACGATGTGCTCGGTTTAGGTCCTTTGGAAGCGTTACTTTATGACCCGAACATAAGTGATATTCTGGTTAATGGGTTTAATAAAGTTTACGTGGAGCGGTTTGGCAAGTTAGAGTTAACCCCTATTAAATTTAATGACAATAATCACTTAAAAAAAATTATTGATCGTATCGTTACTCGTGTAGGGCGCCGTATTGATGAATCGTCGCCCATGGTTGATGCCAGATTACAGGATGGCTCCAGGGTCAATGCTATTATTCCACCGTTAGCAATTGATGGGCCCTCGCTATCGATAAGACGATTTTTGGTCGACAAGATGACGCTTGATGATCTGGTGGTTAGGGATGAGTTAACGGATTATATGGCCGAATTTCTTAAGGGAGTCGCTAAAGCAAAATTAAATATTTTGATTTCTGGCGGAACCGGGTCGGGCAAAACAACATTATTAAATGCTATTTCAAACTTTATTCCTAATAATGAAAGAATCATTACCCTGGAAGACTCAGCTGAATTACAACTTCAGTTGCCTCATGTGTTACGGTTAGAGACCAGACCCGCTAATATTGAAGGTAGGGGAGAAGTGACCTTACGTGATTTAGTTCGAAACGCATTAAGAATGCGACCCGATCGAATCATCGTGGGCGAAGTAAGAAGTGGTGAAGCGTTTGATATGTTGCAGGCGATGAATACCGGTCATGAAGGTTCTTTGGCGACGATTCATGGTAATAATCCAAGGGATGTTCTATCCCGGCTTGAGAATATGATCTCTATGGCTGGGTTAGATATGCCAGTGAAGGCGATGAGAGCCCAGATTGCTTCGGCGATTCATTTGGTCATTCAGCTTAACCGTTTAGAGGATGGCTCCAGGCGTATTGTCAGCATTCAAGAGATTGAAGGTATGGAAGGTGAAATTATTAGTACGTCTGAAATATTCAAATATACCCGGAGTGGGGTCGATGAAGCTGGAAATGTTTTGGGGCAGTATTCTGCAACGGGGCTCGTTCCGAAGCATGTATCGGATATGAAGAAAAAAGGTATAAAAGTGGATATGAGTATTTTCGATCATCCTCATTGTCAATAAAGAGGCAAGTAATATGGATATGAATATAGTGGGGGTATTGGTCGGCATTGCCTTTGTCGCGGTGTTTCTGGCCTCACAAATAATAGTATTATCTGCTTTGGGTACTCGACGGGTCGATCGCAAGAAATTAAAACAGCGTTCTTCAGAAATTCTTCTTGCGCATGGTGATGAAGGTGTTTCTATTGTTAAACAAAATTATTTTGATCGCTTAGGTACGCTTGAAAGGTTATTTGAAAACCTGTTTTTTGTTAAAGAATTAAAAAAACTGCTTGAACAGGCCGGAAAAAAGCAAAAGGCTTACCGTATTGCCTTATTAATAATTTTGTTTATGGTGTGTGTGGGTTCAATAACCTGGGGGTATGTTCATCATCTTGGATGGGTATTATTGAGTGCTGTAGTTGCAGTATATTTGCCTCTATGGTGGTTAAACAAACAGCGAGTTAATCGACTCGATAAATTTGAAGAGCAATTGCCGGATGCTTTGCAAATGATGTCAAGGTCAATGCGTGCGGGTTATTCATTTCTGGAAAGCATGAATGTGGTTGCGACAGAAATGGCAGCGCCTATCAGTCATGAGTTTGGCCTGACAGTTCAGGAAATAAAATATGGGCGGGATGTGCAAGTGGCATTTATCATCATGATTGAACGGATTCCCAGTCTTAGTTTAATTGCAATGACGACTGCTATAAATATTCAAAAAGAAACCGGTGGTAATCTTTCGGAGGTTTTATTAAAAATCAGCAATGTTTTAAATAACCGCTTTAGATTGCATCGTAGGATTAAAGGATTGTCAGCAGATGGCACCATGTCTGCCTGGGTATTAATTTTCTTGCCGTTTGCTTTATTTTTAATCCTTAACCTGTTAAATCCGGGTTACTTTGAGGCACTGTATAAGTCAGAAGACAGGGTGACGGTGCTGGCCATTTTCTTGGCTCTGGAGTTTGCCGCTATGATCTGGATACGCATTATTATTAATATTGATGCTTGAGGCAAAGCGTATGGAATATTTTAATCAGCTAATAAGTGGATGGTTACAGGGGCAGGAAAGTAATCATTGGATAGTTTTTGGGGTGGTGTTCGCTGCCTTCTTAATTTTGGTGCTCGCCATAGCGTCATTGTTTGAGGATTTTTTTAATCCGGTGCGAGGTCGTTTTAAGACAGTTACCAAGGGTGCGGTTTTATCTGTGTTGGAGCCGGGCGGGTTAACTGAGCAGCTTCGTAAACGTAACGCTTTATTTATGCCGCTTAATAAAGATGTGTTGCAACGAACGACGACGCGTTTACATCACGCGGGTTTTCATTCAGGCAATAGTTTATTGGTTTACTATGGGTTAAGGATGTCGCTTGCAGTGATGTTACCCATCATAGTCATAGTAGGGCTAAATTTTATGACGGGAATGAAAGCCATGGATTATTTTAGGGGTATATTGATTGCTGTCGGAATAGGCTATCTGGGGCCGAGTTTCGTTTTGGACAGGTTGGTTGCTAATCGGCAAAAGGTGTTACAACGATCTTTTCCGGATGCGCTGGATATGATTGTGATTTGTTGTGAAGTCGGTTTAAGTCTGGATGCGGCTATCCAGAAAGTATCAACAGAATTTACCATAAACCATCCTGAATTAGCGTCCGAACTTGGTATTGTAATAGCCGAGACTCGGGTAGGCGTTGACAGGCTGGTCGCATTAAAGCGCATCGTGGAAAGAACCGGCGTAGAAAGTTTCAGTGGTCTGGTGGCAACATTGACGCAAAGTATGCGCTATGGAACCAGTATAGGAGAGTCTTTAAGGACTTACGCAGAAGATTTTAGAGATAGAAGGGCTCAGGCGGCTGAAGAAACGGCGGCAAAAATTGGTCTTAAGCTTATTTTTCCTTTGGGCATGTTCTTATTGCCAGCCTTTCTTTTAATTTTGTTAGCCCCCACGATTATTATTTTTCAAAAGCTACATATGTAATCCAGTAGGCAATCCTGAAAAATAGGGTATGTCGTATCGATAGCCTATATTCTCTAGCGGGCTTGTATTGAAATCTGGATATTTGCGCATAAATGACAGAGGTATTTTATTTAGATGAATCGGCATACAAAAAAAACAATCCTGCGCGTGTTTGGAATTGTCTCAATTCAGCTATTTTTGACAGCCTGCGGTCTGTTTCATAACGATATAGAAGAGGTTAATAATGATCCAAAGGCTACGGAAATGTTATTAAAAAGTGCCGGACTGAGTGTTGACTCAGCGGATGAGGCCTTATCAAAAGCTGAAAAAGCTAAGCAGGACGGGAAACTGGATTTAGCCCAGCTTTATTATGTAAAAGCGTATGAGTTTGAGCCTAAAAATGTTCTGGTTTTGCAGAAAATGACGGACCTCTATGTGCAGTTAGGGAAAAATGAGCTTGCCGAAGTGAGTCTTAAATTAATCCTGGATCAACAGCCTAAAAATTTAAAAGTGCTTGAGCAATACGGGTTGTTATTACTTAAAAACAGAAAGTATGCAATGGCAAAAGCGGCATTAGAGCAGGTGGTCGCTAAACAAAAAAGTTGGAGTGCTTATAACGGCTTGGGTATTATTGCTAATGTGCAGGGGGATTTTCCTCTGGCTGAGGCCTTGTTTAAGAAGGCAGACGTCATTTCACCCAATTCGCCAGAAATACTAAATAATGTTGGCTTTGCTTTGTATTCGGCATACCGATTTCCCGAGGCATTAGCCTATTACAGCAAAGCCTTGCAAATTAATCCAAACTTTAAAAAGGCAATCTATAACTATGCCTTGTTGCAAGCCCGCTTAGGAAAATATGATGTTGCCTATGATGCTTTTGTTAGGGTTTCATCAGAAATAGAGGCTAATAATAATTTGGGTTATATCGCAATGGATAGAGGTGATTACAAAAAAGCCAATAATTATTTGCAAGAAGCTATCCGACTGTCACCTGAATTTTATAAAAAAGCGAACGAAAATTTAAAGCGGTTGGAGATTTTAGAAAAGAGAAGCCATGAGTCTAACCATTAGAGCAGATTTAGACGGTAACAATAAGTTGTTAATAGGGTCAGTGGTTGTTTGGGAGCAAAAATAACAATATTTGTGGTTTTAT
>CAIPPE010000087.1 GCA_903866825.1 uncultured Methylococcaceae bacterium | reverse complement strand
GATTTAATTAAAGACTTTCGCGAAGACTGATGAAGGATTGAACATTGGAAGACTTAACTTCATGGGAATACCATTAGAAACAACACAAAAAGATTTAACCCAAAAACAACACACCTTTTTATCTTTTGCCAGTGTGGAATTTGTTAATGATGAAAGAGAATTCCAAGTTTTATTACATGGTGGCGAAGTTAAAGATAGTGAACGATCTGGAAGTGTTAAAGGAAATGCACGTAAACACTTGAAAGATCCAAGACTGTTAGAACGAAAAAAATGATATTTATTCCATATTTTTATTTTTCATTAAGGCATAATAACCGCCTTTATATCCACCAAAATTAAAACTTTCAGGAAGTAATTCATAACCTAATTTTTCATATTTTTCTATTTTATTATAAAAATCTTTATCCATTGTTGAATTTATTATTCTCCATTTTCTATCTGTCATGTTATCACATCCTAACTAACTATTATTATTTTCATTTAATTTAATCTTATTTATTTTATAGGAGTATCACTATGGGTTTAACCGAAATAATCATATCACTCGTTGATCAAGCTAGTTCAGGTTTTGCAGATATAGCAAATAATGCTGAAAATGCATTTGAAACGGTGGATAGTTCTGTAGATACCGCATCCAACACTCTTGATGGAATAAATCAAAACACTCTTGATTATATAAACACTTTAGATGGTGCATTTAGTTCTATAGATACTAGTGGAATTGATAATTTAGTAAGTAGTGCAGATAATGCCGGTATAAGTATTGATAGTATTCAAGAAGCCGCAGCCGCAGCCGGTGCAGGTATAAGTGGAATTGATCCAAGTCAATTAGAAGAGGTTGCAAATGATGCTAATAATGCAGCAGATGGACTAAATAATGCAGCAGATTCTACAGATACGATGCAATCGGCTGCTCAAGGTGTTGCTGCTGCCGGTTTGGGTGCTGCATTATACAGTGCTGTAAGTGCCGCCGGGGATTATAGTGATTCTTGGAGTAAACTTGCAGATAACGTTGGCGAAGGCGGGAAGGCAATAACCACCGTTCAAGGCGAATGGAGTGGAGCAATAAGCCAAATGACCTCCGATACGGGTAGAGGTGCTGGAGTTGCAAGGGATGCTATAAGTTCATTAGGTCTTGCAGGTGTAACCTCCCAAAGTACCATGATTGGAGCTTTTGATGTAATGTCTGGTGCCGCATTTAACACTGGTGAAAGTGTAGATCAGATCACATCTTCTTTTGATCGTGTTGTAATATCAGGTCAATTCTCTGGTAGACAGTTAATGACCCTTGGACTTAACAGTCAAGATGTTTTCAATGCAACCGGGTTAAGTGTTACCCAAGTAGCAGCAAAACTTAAAACTATGGATCCTCAAGCACGTGCTGCATATCTAACTATGATAATGGGTGCTAAAGATGGTAAGGATGCTAATGATGCTTATAAAAATTCATGGCAACATGTTACAGATCAACTAACTGTTGCAATGGGATATTTAGAACGTATTGGTGGGGGTTTACTTTTACCAATAGTTATACCTGCAGTTAATGATATGTCTAAAGCATTAGGGGATATTGCAGGTTATATTAGTAGTTTACATGGTCCAACTGGTAATCTTATTAAAGATTTCTTAACTGCGGGGATGGTATTATTTGGATTGATTGCAATCATAGTCGCTATTAATGCAGCATGGAGTATATTAAATATAAGTTCTCTTATTATGTCTGCTAGGATGGTTGTAAGTACAGGTCTTACTTATGCTCAAATTGCAGCATCCACGATTTATAATGGAATATTAACAATTTATAATGGATTATTAGATGCAAATCTAGGATCAATGGTTGCAAATACCGGTTCAAGAGTTTTAAATACTGCTTCAACAGTTGCCGGTACAATAGCAACAGGAGCAGCTAGTGTAGCTACCGGGGTAATGACTGCTGCACAGTGGCTTTTAAACGCTGCTATGGATGCTAACCCCATTGGAATAGTTGTAATAGCAATAGTAGCTTTAATTGCAATTTTAGCTTATCTATATCAGCATAATGAAACTGTACGTAATGGTATAAACTGGTTATGGGGAGGATTACAGAGTTTAGGAAATTATATCAAAGATAATTTAATTACAATCTTTGAAACATTCTTATTAGTGTTAATG
>CAIPPE010000086.1 GCA_903866825.1 uncultured Methylococcaceae bacterium | reverse complement strand
ATGGTTATGCACCTGCAGAAAATCTTGATGAAACGGACTTTGGGGTGACGGCAGGTGTAAAGGGCATACTTTTAGATAATGGTCGCTGGGATCTCAGCTCTACCTATGGGAGTGATACTGCAAACATCAGTGTCACCAATTCGGTCAACAACGCCCTGTATGCTGCCACTCATGCCAGCCCGACCAGTTTTAATAATGGTGCATTTACAAACAGTCAGTTGACCACTAACCTGGATCTAAGCAAGCCCGTCAACCTGGGTTTTCTTCCTGCACCACTGAATATCGCAGGCGGTGTGGAACATCGACGGGAAACCTATCAGCTAAGTGCCGGTGACTATGCCTCCACTTATTCATCAGGCTCGGTGGCTTTTCCTGGGTATACCGTGCATGATGCAAGAGATAAATCACGTGATGTGATTGCCAATTATCTTGAACTCGGCACAAAATGGACGCCTAAATTGCAATCGACGCTGGCTGGGCGCTATGAGCATTATAGCGATGCCGGTGATGCGACAACAGGCAAAGTTTCCACCCGCTATGACTATAGCCCGCGCTTTGCTATTCGTGGCACGGCAAGCACAGGCTTTCGGGCACCCACCCTGGCGGAATCCAATTTCTCGGCCACCAATGTAAGCCCGACTACCACAACGGTGCAACTGGCTGTCAATTCACCAGGGGCTAACCTGCTGGGCGCTACCGCGCTTAAACCAGAAAACTCGACAAGCTTGAGCACGGGGTTTGTTTTTGAGCCTATCGAAAAGGTATTGTCTTCAATCGATTTCTATCAGATTGATATTTCAAATCGGATTGTAGATAGTTCGAGCATTAGCAGTGCGATTGCGCCACTCGCTGTCTCAGCTCTGCAGGCAAATGGCATTAACCCCAACAATGCCCAAACACCTGGCTCTGTTAACCTCACCTATTTCACTAATGGTGTCTCTACCCGAACCCGAGGGATTGATGTAGTGACGGACTGGAACACCGATTTTGATAACTACGGCTTGATCAAATGGAAATATTCAGGGTCTTATGCCGAAACTCAGGTGACAGACGTCAAGAATAACACCACTAATTTAGGCGGCCAGGCGTTAATTGGTCCTAATGTTATTTCAGTACTGGAAAACAGTGTGCCAAAATTTAAGCAGACACTCTCAGCGAATTATTTACTTAACAACTGGACTGTTAATGCACGGGTAACACATTATGGTGAAACCTCACAGTTGTATACCAATCAGGTGACCGGATTACCTCCTTACCAGAACGTCAAAATCAAAGATACCGCGCTTGTTGATCTTTCTATCGGTTATGATTTTATAAAAAATCTGAATTTAACCGTCGGCGCCAATAATATCTTCGGCATTCGTCCCAACCAACAGCCAAACACGACTGCTATAAGAGGCTCAAGCCTTGCAAGTGTTTATCCGACGTTTTCACCCTTTTCAGTCGATGGCACTTATTTTTATGTAAGAACCACTTTAAAATTCTAATAGAGGGATATTTAACACATGAGTCATTTAATTTCTCGCCGAACCCTGCTCAAAGGCTCACTTGGCCTGGCGGTTAGTGCAAGTAGTCTGGTTACCAGCGACAAAGTCTTTGCAGCTGAAGTGTCTGCACTGCCCAAAGCCTTAACGGGTGATGCGGTCAGCAATGCCAAAAATGAAAAGTATTGGCATCAGATTGCTAATCAATTTAAACTCT
>CAIPPE010000085.1 GCA_903866825.1 uncultured Methylococcaceae bacterium | reverse complement strand
GCTAAGTCACTACAATGCCTTATTAAGGGCCTATCCGAAGGAATTTTGCGACAGGACAATAAAAACAATTTTTTGTCATAAAAAAAGCTGTCAAGCGTTTTTTTATTTATTTTTAAAGTCGGGTGGGGGAAGCAGTTACCATCAATATAACATTGGCGCACTACTATTTCAGGTCAAGGAGGTTTTGCATGAAGAAGTTGTCAGATTCGCTAGCTGTGAACATTATACCCGCCTCTGATATTCATATCCCCGCACTCGAAATGCTTGAGGGGCGAGGATGGAAAAGGTCGCAACGGCCCGATTTCAACGAAACGATTATGTCCTTCGTCTCTCGTTTCGATCTTGCCGACGTACGCGTCGTCATTATGAATGACGAAGTCCTGGGATATTATGCAATTGGTCCAAGAACGCCGCTCATTAGTAACCGACACGTCATGCGGCTGAGAGCTATACTTGTCGCCCCGAACCGGCGCAGGCGAGGTCTGGGCTCTCTTCTGCTCGCAGATGCTGAGCAGTTTGCTGTCTCTCGTGGGGCGAGCAAGCTGACACTGACGGTCCTGAGCACTAATCCAGCAGCGATCAGGTTTTATGAACGTCATGGCTATGCCTGCGAAAGTCGGCTAGTATGGGAATTCCACATAGGTGAGCAGTTTATCGATGACATGACCTATGCAAAATGGATCGGGTCTGGCGGACCAAGCGAAAAAAACCGTTCTGAAAGAAAAGAATACAGAGAACCTGCTAAATAACTGAGGATAGAGCAAAATTATATTTAAGTTTCTCTAATGGAATGATCTACCCCATCGAATGTCGCTTTACATGAGAATGCGCGGATAAAAATGACTGTGTAGTTGTAATCCCTTTAGCTATTCACTTATTGTGTTCGCTCTGTTGCCTTTGAAGCTCGGAGGGTTCAAGATGCTCTTTAATTGATGTTGCAGTTGATATTGCAGGTACATTTTTCTGAGCCTTATGCTTAGTCTTATGATCCACTTTAGGTACTTTAGTAGTTTCTGAAAGTGGCGTAATATCAGCAAACAACGGCGCAGAAACAACGACCAAACAAACAGCCAATACTAAACCAGTATATATATTTTTTTTCATAACCATTCTCTCACGGTAATTAATAAACAATTTCTTTCAATCATGTACCTATTTATTCCGACTTAAATATGATCGTTAAATTAACGTAAGTCAGTATGCTAACGCACGTAATTTTTAGCCAAGATCTGGCACATTAGATTCATAAGGAAACTAACTCAGGATGACTCGCATCAAGCTTCAACAAGATTACATACCCGCTTTAGCATAGTGTGTTATAACGTTGAAAGGAAAGCCTTTATAGTCTCAAACTTCGTTATCTCGGCGATTTTTTTATTTTCACATTACCGGTTGCAGATTCCAGAAACGAAAAATACTCGCCATTATGCCACCTAATCAAAACCATCTTATCGCAGCACTACCCATTGAAATATATGAACGTATGCTCCCACAACTGGAAGAAATCTTAATGCCACTCGGTCAAGTCCTATACGAATCTGGCAGCCTAATGAAATACGCCTATTTCCCGACGACAGCGATCATATCTATGCACTACGTATTGGAAAATGGTGCGTCAACTGAAATCTCGGGCGTGGGTAATGAGGGCGTACTCGGGGTTGCCCTGTTCATGGGTGGAAATACCACTTCAAGCCTTGCCACTGTGCAAGCAGCTGGCTACGCTTACCGAATGAAAAGACAATTGATGGTAAATGAATTTAATCTTGCTGGGCCAATGATGCGTTTGATGCTGCGTTACACCCAGGCATTAATTACCCAGATATCCCAAACTGCAGTCTGTAATCGCCATCATTCTATTGAACAGCAACTATGTCGCTGGCTACTGTTAACCCTTGATAGATTGCCCTCTCAAGAATTAACCATAACTCAGGAATTGATTGCCGGCATGCTTGGTGTCCGCAGGGAAGGCATCACGGAAGCCGCTGGAAATTTGCAGCGTGCTGGTCTGATTAGTTACCGACGTGGTCACATTACAATACTTAATCGGCAGGGATTGGAATTCCGGTCTTGTGAATGTTATAACGTAGTCAAGGAAGAATTTATTCGCTTACTCTGTGATACATCAATCAAGTAGGCTGCACACAAAACTTTCGGCTTATGGCGTCTGTGCTATAACGTACGGATATGAGTCGGTTTAATATCTAAAGTAGTAAAATTTTTATAAGGGCTACTATGTCCACAAATATCTCGACATCAGTGAATTTATAATTGTCTTTGATACAAAACGCTGAAATTTCTAAAACAGGATTAGTCCATTTCAAAAAACCGGACAGATACAATGATTAACGAACAAGAAATTCTTAATGCCAGTATTCTGATTGCAGATGATCAGGAAGCCAATGTGCAATTGCTGGGAGAAATATTGCGCGATGCCGGCTATGCTTGCATTGCATCTACGAATGATCCCTATGAGGTTTGTAAACTTCACCAAAAAGACCAATTCGATCTGATCTTGCTCGACTTACAGATGCCCGGTATTGATGGCTTCCAGGTCATGGAAAACCTTAGGCAAATGGTAGTAAATGACTATCTTCCGATACTTGTGATTACTGCCCAACCGAACCACAAACTGCGTGCCCTCGCTTCAGGTGCGAAAGACTTCATCAGTAAACCATTTGATATTGTCGAAGTGCAAACACGTATCCATAATATGCTCGAAGTACGATTGTTATATAAAAAACTTGAGCAAAGCAATAAAGAGCTTGAGCAAAAAGTGCTTGAACGGACCGCTGAACTAAGAGCAAGTGAGGCACGCTATCGTCGCCTGACTGAGCTATCATCCGACTGGTATTGGGAGCAAGATCAAAATGGGAATTTTACTAAAATTTTCGGGCCAGTTCTTGAAATGCTCGGAATCCGGATCGATAGCGAGCTAGGTAACGTCAGGGATGATTGCAAGGTCTGCTGGAATAAAACAGAGCGGGACTTACTTGAGAAGCGCCTGACCACCAAAAGTCCTTTTCTGGATTTTGTTTACAGCCGAACCCCCCAAGATGGCCCAACACAGTATTTAATGGTGAGCGGTGAACCATTGTTCGATAATTCTGGACGCTTGACGGGGTATCGAGGGATCGGCAAAGATGTCACTGAATCGATGTGTTCAAAAGCAAAATCATTTATAAATACCTGATGTAACGCAGCCAGTAATTTTCGCAACTCTAATTTAAATAACGTCTATGACCGGATGCTTACCGCTTGGACGAGCCAAGCAATTACCTATGAATTACCACAATCCCACCCACTTTCTGGTCTCATATTGCATTGACTGATGCGATTGTCACTGTATCTGGCTGTATTTCGTTGAGCAATAAAAAACCCGCTAAGCCTTTTAGCTTGCGGGTTCTTATACTTCTTTGGGCCTCTTTAAACCCTTATTTGGTACGACGGCCGGAATCGAATTAATGCGTAACTAACTGATTAATAAAATAAGTAACATGATATTTTTTGATGTTACTGCGAATGTTACTGCATAAATGAATTGTGACTCCCACTAAAGCGATATTCTAAATATTTTTTTGTGCTTGTGCGCAACACTTGCCGCTATTTTGGGCATAAAAAAGACTGTATTAAACAGCCCCTTTTTATTACTCCGAAAAATAAGTTTTAATAAGTCAATTCTAAAAAATATTCTTAGGGTAATCTTAGGGTTTAACCCTTAATGAAGCCTTACCGTTATCTTACAATTTGTAATTTTTTGTAAGGTAAAACGGTTTTAAAATGCTTCTAAAAATGCCACTCTAAGCCGCGTTATTATCAAGCTTTAAGGTTTTATGTCTGTACGGTTTTCATTCACTGAATGAGCGTATTTTGCACTTAAAAATCAAGCTCTAAGTATTTTTGCGTATTCCGGTCCAAAGTTGCCACCAATTCCAGACGAATGCTGCCACCCATTCCATTTCAAAGCTGCCACTGATTCCGGTAAATACTGCCACCCCCAAGTGGTGATGTTTTAGCGTTTTTGATGCGGGATAACTAAACG
>CAIPPE010000084.1 GCA_903866825.1 uncultured Methylococcaceae bacterium | reverse complement strand
GAAGTTAAAAGAATTACCGTTTACCGCCTAGTTGACTACCTTGGAGGAGGTTCGGCTGCTAATTCCAAGAAACTACAACTAGGGGCATCTAATGTTACAGTCCTAACGATGCTATCGCCTATGAGAATCGTAGGTAGCCGTACACCAAGGGGTGTTTCACAGGACTGGTGATAGCCCCTTGGGTAAGATTTATCGGGAGATTGGTGTAATGGTAGCACCTAAGTTTGTGGCACTTAGAGCTTCAGATCGTAACTGAAATCTCCCTATAAAAAATAAAATAATATGGAATACCAAGAAATATGTGCCAGTTGCGGAGTTGAAGCCAATAGGCTCACTTGCCTTAAAAAGTACGGGCATGAACCAATCGAAAAATCCTTTAGTATAAGCACCTTTCACGAAGGAGTCTGTGATTGTTGCGGAGAAAAAAAATGGGTTACTGAACCAAGGGATTTTTTCTACCCCGACTTCTCATTATTAAAAAATAAAAACCCGCAATAATGCGGATTTATATTGACACACTTGCCGGAGTATGTTACAATACTATTGACAGTTTACAAAAGCGAGTATATTGCTCGTAGTAATAAATCATTACCAGTGATTTATTCACGCACCCTACTTAAACAGGGTGTTCTTTTTTTTCCTTAACGTAAGCTAATAACAAGTGGCAATAATTTGAGAGATCAAAAACTGTATCTTCAAACTGCTCATCATCACAATTTATCTTTCCGCTACTAATTATATTTTCCAATCGTTGAAACTTCTCCCAGATTCGGGACAGCAACTGGTTTTCCCCGTATCTTCTGAAATTGGATAGAGCGTCGGACTTAGGGGAATAGTCTCCATTTTTCTTTCTGGTGATTTCTTCTTCTTTAAGATGGCACTGTTTAATAAATTCAAAAAACACTTCTTGTTCCATTTTTTATTAAAGATTATTTCGTCAACATAAATAAAGATATTTGCTCCTATAAAATTTGCTATTACGGCCACTATCCAAGGATTCCAACCCACAAGCCACGCCATTACAGGTGCTAATACTAACGTGCTTAATTGCCAACGTAAATTATACCACAGCCGTTGCTTTGGAGTAATCATCTTAATTAAATTCCCCGTCCACTGGCGCATAGTTCCAAATCGTGCCAAAAACAGGGATACTTATTTGCTGTCCCTTTTCAATCTTGATTATTCCTTCATTTTCAGACTCGTAAGCGTAAACCGAAAGAACCTTATTCTCATCATATGCCACGATCAGAACTGCTCTGTGGCCTACTTTGTTAATCGTTTGAAGATTATTGGTCACAACGCAATGAAAGGCTCCCGCAGAATTAAGATTATAAATCTCAGAAACGTGTGATCTGAAACTATCCGAGAAATTATCACAGTCCCAAATATCGGCTATGTATTTTTTTCTTGATGTCCAATCCAGAGCAATGATTTTATTCCACGCTCCAATGTCAGCAATAGCATAATAGTTATCATCCAAGGTTACTGGAAAGCCCGGCAGAACAGCGTACACCGCCTCTGCGAGCTGTTTAGCGGTAATCATCGTTGATACCACCCCCACCTCACGAATACAGGCTTGCTGGGCGTTGGTTATCATTAGGCTTACAAACTTTGAAGTTTCATCAAGTAATTGATCTGCCATAGTTAATTTATGTATTATGAGCGGGAAGCAAAGCCTCCTATCCGATCCACAAACCTCGAACCTTACGGCTCGTCCACAACATATAACTTTGCGGCAAGAGGTGATAGCGATTCACCAAAGCTACAAGGTAAAAAGTTAAGCCGACAGTATAAAAAATTACTT
>CAIPPE010000083.1 GCA_903866825.1 uncultured Methylococcaceae bacterium | reverse complement strand
GGCTCCTTTATCCTTGTTATCAAAAAAGGTTTCATCTGCAATCAGATTGGATTCAACGATGGCATTATTGAAACTAACGCCACCAGCAAAATGGGCCTTTGAAAGGCTAAGAACACTACCAATACTAATTCCACCAAAATTAGCTTCAGTTTTAGGATCTAAGAACTCGGCTCCATCAGCGAGAAAACCTTTTCCAACTTGAACACCAGAGAAATTTGATGAACCATAAAAATGTGCATTTTCAAAAAAAGCACGCTCATCAATCTTAATGTTTTGGAAGTCAACGGCATCATTAAACATACTGGTATTAAAAAATGCTGTTCCTCTGATAGTTACTCCATTGAAGCTAGCAAATTTGCTAAAGTTAGTATTGTTTGCACCAAGGTTCCCATTTATACGTACGCTACTTTGAAGTATTACAGAGTTATTGAATGTACTGGACTCAAAATTTAAATCACCATTTAATGTTAGCTCACTAAATTCAACTTTATCATCAAAATGCGCATTACTTAAGCCGAGGCGACCATTAATAGTAGTGTTTCCCGATATAATGAAGGTCGATTTGAAGGTGGCGTCTGAAAAGCCCATAACGTCATTAATATGAGACCCTACTATTAGCACTGGCCCTTCAAATATTCCGCCATTAAACAAAATGCCACTACTATCCTTAAGATCTATCAAATCGACTCGATCAAGAAACTTACATTGTTCAAACAAAAGAACAGCGTCGATATCTGCACCACTTAAACTGAAAACATCAATGAATACAGCATTTTTTATAATAAGGCCTTTATAAAAATTAGGCACTTTAAGACCTAATATTCGCCTGATTATTTCAAAACGTATTTGCCTGTCCTTTTCTGTTTTAAATTGCTCTGCCAGATCAATTAGGCCGCTTTGATCACTTTGATATTTTTCAATAATCCATTGTTCCGCAGCGTTTGGCATAAAAATTTCAGCTTTACCCCATGCCCCAAAGCATTGGAGAAGTAGTATTATTCCGAGATAAACTAATAACCTGAAATTCATCTGTAATCTGGATCCAAATCCAAGTAGTTAAATGTTCCTAGCTAATAACATGAGCAGGGAAGTTTTGAGTTCCAATAAGCATGGTATTTCAATAAACTATATTAATTCTTTGTATTTACTTTGAATTTTGTTGAAGATTTAAGTTATGGATAACATCCAACTCACATAGTTATAAATAATACAATTTTTTTATTGAATGATGTATGAAATTATTAGTATTAAAGCATTCCTTGCCAGGATTTTTTCCCATCCAAATAAAATATAATCGTAGCCAATTTTATGGCTATAACTTAAAGAAGGCACCAAACATATTTTTGCGTATTGTCGGGTTATCAACTTGGTTTGCTGTTTATAAGTTTTTGTAAAGTTAATTACATTTTTTCTTGCGTCACAGCATTCACCTCATTAGCAATGACCGATATTCTTCCATTAACGTTTAATTTCGATCTCTATTTTTTATATAACCTACACATATCAACCAGTTGCAAGCATTCCACTGAAGTAGCTTATAAATAAGTTATTTATAACTATCCCTTATCCAAAATAGGGCCTATAGTCTCGGTGTCAGTTATATTTTTCCGGGTAATAGCACTATTTGCACCTGTTTTAGTTGTTGATATAACGGTGATGCAACTGACTTTAGGATCTTGAGCCTGATTGTTAGGGGTATTTTTAGGGGTGGTGGTTGAATAAACCACTAAACTTGCTCTACTCAAGCAGTTCGATGCTTGTCACAGGAGTATTATTAGCACCATTAGGGGGCATATCAGCTACCCGACACGTTTCAAAGAGGTGTTAGCCTTCTCTCCCCAGGTATTATAGACGGCTTCAAAGCAGCAAGGATGGCTCAGGATTAGTTTTTATAAGTGTGCGTAAGGTCTGGAGTTCTCTCTACAGACATTGAGAATGCCAGTTATTTTGTTTTCTTAATAAAGGATTGAAATAGTATGTCTAATCAAGGCTATTTCCCAACGAATGAAGCCGAACGCTCAGTTTGGCTTGCGCATTTTCGTACCAAACTTCCAGTTCATCGCGTGGAGCTTGGCTTTTCCCTCGATGAAGTTAACAGTACCCTGGCGGATATTGATTTTTATATCTGGCTGGTACAGAGTTGGAACCCCGCCGTTCAGAAAAATGCGGTAGAAGCGTCGGCTTTTAAAGCGCTAATCGGCACTGGCTCAGGTAGTGAGCTGGTTGCATTACCTGTCCATGTGGTATTTGATCCAGAGCCTGTGCCGGTGTTACCCGGTGTTTTGACGCGCTTATTTAATCTGATCCAACGCATTAAAATGGCCGCGACTTATAACCTGGTGGTGGGTAAAGATTTAGGTATTATAGGGACTCAAAGCACGGCTGACTCTGATGTGCCTGATTTTACCGTGACAACAGAACGTGGACCCACCATTGAGCGAGTCAAACTAAACTTTACCAAATACAATCATGGTGGAGTGGTAGTTGAGAGTCGCCGTAATGGCGGTCCGTGGGAGGTTTTGGGTATTGCAGTAACGAAACCCTGGTACGATGAACGCGCTTTGCTGGTTGATACCGCGCCTGAAATACGTGAGTATCGGTTAAGATGGTGGGACAAAGGTGAGGCTAATGGCGAGTATACAGCGGTACAAAAAGTCACTGTTGCGCCTTAATTTAAGTACCAGACATAGACAGCTAAGGGTATTGTTTTAAATCTTATATCACCAAGTCGGACGGCTGAGTTAAGTCGGCCCGTTCGGCTTGAGCGAGTTCTTCAAATAAATCCAAATATCGATGCACTGCCGGTAACAGCCAATACACGCCGTCAGTACAGACCAGGAAACCAATACGCGCAGCACTATCCAATATTTCTTTGAGCGATTGCTGATGATGGATTTCTTCTGCTTCCAGGATAACCTGATAATGCAGCATGAGTTTTTCTAGCAAGTTGTCATTCAACGGCCATTGCTGAAACTTGAATAAATGCAAGCCCTGATCAGCTTGGTATTCAAACAATAACATCAGTACTAACGCCAGGCGACGGGTGAGTTTTCCGGTATAAGAACTGGCTTGATCCGTCTTAAAATAAGCAAAGCCGCGACCGTCCACCACCAAACTAAAGCCTAAACTGGCAAATAATGTTTGATAAGAATCTTGATGTGTTTCAAGCTCTACCCAGAGTTCTGTTTCTTGTAGACGATTTAAATGCGCTCCCGAACTCAAGAGTTTAAAGAGTGGTTGCAATTGCTTCAGGTGTGATAAGTCAATAATCATAAGGTGTTGAGCGTATGGCTGTGTAATGAAATAGCCACCCGTTTAAGTTCTATACGGGTTTGCTTTGCCTGAGGAGTGGCGGTGATATCCGGTAATCGGATTAAGGCATGATACTGCCGTAATAAAGTAATATCCTGGTAAGTGCCGTAATGATTCACCAACCAAGCCATTAAATCAGCTACCGGCAGGCTTTGATATAAGTGCTGACGAATGGCTTCTTCATCAATGCGTTCTAACTGAATTTGAGCTTCTTCTATATTCAGCTCAGGAAATTCAACCGCTTTGGGCTGATAGTTTCGGACTTGCTCCATCAGGGTTAATAATTCAGGGCCGATGGCAATAGACGTGGCGCGTTCCTTACGCCATAGCGGTAAACTGTTTTGGGGGAACGTCCGGCTTAAGCCTTTTTTACGCACTTCACCGAGCAATTGGCCAATCGCTGAACTAAGCTGGTTGTGTCGGCGCACTTCTTCGCGCAGCGGCATTAAGGTGTTGGTACATTTCTTTAAGGCCGTTAATCCGGTTTGACGTAATATCTTAACGCGCAAGCCTATTTGGCGTAATAATCGTTGATGGCTGTATAAACCACCTTGTATAGCCAGTTGGGTACCAAGCGTTTCAAAGACCCGCTCTGCTTCTTCTAATAACGGATAAAAACTGCCGCCAGCTCCGGTATCCATGAGTTCGGTCATGGGTAAGACATAGCGGTCATAGGCCTCTAATACTTCAGCATAGCGACGCGCTAAAGGCATCCGTTCATCCGCACTTTTAGCCCGTTCAGCGATATCCTGAATCGCGTGGGTATCTTGTTCCAGTTGTTGCAGAATTTGTCTCAGTTGATTATCAATCCGCACCGCGCCTCTTTGTAAGGCCGCCATATCATGATCTTGCAGGGCTTGATGTAATTGCTCCAGTCCGGCTTTGATATCAATAATCCGGGCTTTTAAAATATCCGATAAGCCCAGTTCATGCTCATGCAGTAAGCTTCCTACAAATTGCCGAATCGATTCATTCAGTTGCAAGGTGTTGCTCTGCGACATTTCGATCAATAACTCGGTATTAACCAACTGTTGCAAGCGCTCCAGGTGCTGTTCAGTGGATTCGTTTAAATAGGTTTTACCTAAGAGTACCAGGACATCACTGCGCTCATAGGTAATTTGATCACGACCTAATAACACTAAACGTTCAATAACGTCCCACTGTTTATCCAGTGCCCGAACCAGACTGCGAGGATTAATCATAGTGAATCATGTAGGGAAGATTGAGATAAGTTACCCACAAACCTGTGGATAACTCTGTGACTAACTTGTTTGTTAACTGTTTAAGCTATTATTTCTTAATACTATTTATCAGTGTTCCAACGTTGTAAAAAGCTTAAGGTCGCTAATATCAAGAATGCCAATAATGTCCAGACAGGCATACTAAAACCTAGTAAAGTCCAATCGACTTTAGCACAATCACCGGTACCGGTTAACATCAGTTTAAGCGTATCAAACAAGGGGAAGTACTGGAACATATAAGCCAACTCTGGACCACATTCAGGGACTTTATCAGGGGGTAAATGTTGTAACCACACATGACGCGTTGAGATAGACGCGCCTAATAAAGCGGAGAGCGTTCCTAACAAGGCATAACGCTTGATACCCACTGGGCCAGGGTTATGTAATGCTGCAATTAAAAATACAATGCCGGTTAAGAGAATCGCCAGGCGTTGTGAAATACATAAAGGACAGGGCTGTAAACCCTCAACCATTTGAAAATAGGCACCCATGCCTAACAAACCTGCACAAGCCAGGAAGCCTAAGAAGAACCAGATTCTGGCGTTAAATTTTAGTGTGTTTAACATTATGACTGTCTCATGTAAAACTTTAAAAACCAATAGAGTGACGGTGACAAAGCAAGATAGGAAAGTGTTGAAAGGGTGGATTAACACATTTAATCAACACCCTTAGGGAACATTATAACGACTTGGACTACTTTAAAAAAGTAATGCCAAGGGTAAGCATCAAACTAGGGTTTATTTTTTGACGAAATAATTATAACCGCCGTATTTACCTTTTAAGGTCATCGCCTTATCAGTTAAATCGACCACTGTAAAAAGGTCAAAACGACTGCTTCCAATAATGGCTACTTTTAATTTTCCGTCGTCTACTTCATAAGCAACCGGGGGTTGGTCATAATAAGTGCCTTCACGGGGGATATGTAAGATGGTGACTTTTCCATCTTTAAAGACCCAGGTATCTTCTCTTTCGATGGCTTGTTTGTCCGTTAAAGAATTCTTGGTTGACTGTAATTTCCATGTACCTTGTACTTCTTCTTTATTTTGTAAGGTAACATCCGCAGAAACAGCCGAACCAAAAGCCGCTAACACTAAGTAGAGTGCTGCTAAATTCATTTTTTTCATTATTATTGTCCAATGAGCGACTAAAGTTTAGTCGAGTCATTCTACTCTTAAAAACAAGGGAACTGGGTGAGATTATTTTTGTGGTGTAACTTAGACCCTATCAAATTATTAAGAGCTATGCCTTTTTAAATTTCACTACTTTATTCAGAGGGCTTAAGTTAATTTCATCCATGACAATTTGGGCGGGTGAACTTAAGACGTAAGCCACTGCTTCGGCAACATCTTCTGGAGCAATACTATTCGTTTCATGATCACCCGGTTCAAAAGTAAGTTGATCAAAAAAGGGGGTTTTCACCATGCCCGGATTAATCAAGCTAACCCTGACATTGCTTTTACCACAATCCTCTCGTAAGGCTTGGGTAAAGCCTCGTAAGGCAAATTTACTGGCACAATACACCGCGCCCTTACGACTGCCCTTTAATGCCGCCTCTGAGCCGATATAAATTAAATCACTGTAGGGTTTGCGTTTTAAATCGGGTAACAGAGCCTTGGTTAAATAGACCTGACTGGTAAAATTAACGGTCATCACTGATTCTATCTGCGCATAAGAAAACTCTTCTATTGACCCGAACTGACCCATACCCGCACAAAAGACTACGGCATCAAGGTTTGGATAAGCCTTCTGTAACTCACGTATCTTCTCAGGCAATGCATTCAATTGGCTTAAATCCAGTGAGACTGAAATAAAGTTATCAACATGCTCATTTAATAGCGTGATGCGGCGAGCAACACCAATAACGGTATGCCCTTGTTGCAATAAGTTTTGTACAACCGCCAGGCCAATGCCAGAACTGGCACCGGTTACTAAGATGGTTCGTTTTACAATATGCATGGAAAAAATAATGACTTGGGAATATAACGCAACAGTTGTTCTGAGCAATACGTCATGATTTCTTGCTCTAATTCTTTCTTATAAGAAACCATGCCCTGTTGATGATCAAACGGACTCACAAATAATCTTTCTTCAGGGTAAAGCTTATGCACCTTTTTAAAATAACTTTCGGGTAGCCTAAACACACCCAGACTCACTGAATGTAATTGATCCAGGTTGATTTTTGAGAATACCTGCTCAAACAGCCGCTGATATTGTTGTTGATAACCGGTCTGATAAATAATCGGATCAAATCGTAAGCCAACTTGCCAACCGTGTGCCTGTACTTTACATAAAGCATCGAGACGACGTTCTAAGGGCGGTGCTTTTGCTTCTACTTTAGTAGCAATCTCCTCAGGATTTAAACTAAAGGCGACGACACAACGCTCAAATGCTTCTGTATTTAACAAACTTCTGACCTGAGTACTTTTAGTTCTTAGTTCTAACCAGGCATTGGGTATTTGCTTAAACACGGGTAAGAAATGCTCCGCAAATCCTGTCACGGGTTCTAGAGCGAGGCTATCGCAATCGTACCCGGAAAAAAAATGCACGGGTTCATTGGGTGCTTCTGCACTGCGTTGCTGAATCTCTGACAAAAATTCTTCGTAATTAACAAACAGCACATAGTTAGCCGATTGATACATGCCTTGTAAAAAACAATAGCGACAGTCATACAAACAATTAAGCATGTGTGAGAAATAATAATTTTTGTTTGCACCAATGCCATAGCCTAAAGGAGCTGGCATCGTAAAGTGCCTGTATTTTTCAGCCAGTATTAACGCGGGCTTTTGCTTTTGTAATCTAAAGTTCTGCGCTTTAGGATTAAAGACTTCTCCATACCGGTCACAGGTAATCGTTCTAGCTTGAGGAAAACGCTTTATAATCTCGATAACACGGGGGTGTTGCCGGATCTTTTCTTCTATATAAATGGTTTCAATCATTAATTGGATTATCGTTTCATACGAAAAAGTATATATTTAGTGACTCATTTTATAGGAAAACGCTTGTGAATTATTGCACTGACCTTATATAGGTTAAAATATGTTTAACCTCACCTAACCTTAATAAAAATGAATACACAAAAAATTGGTTTTATCGGCGGCGGCAATATGGCATCTAGCTTACTCAGTGGTTTAATTGCCAGTGGCCATTCTCCACAATATCTTTGGGTTTCTGATGTTAACCCGGAGGCACTTAAATCTTTAGCTGAGACGCTTCATGTTAATACCTCGATAAATAATGCTGACGTGATTAATGCCGTCGATGTTGTGGTGTTAGCCGTCAAGCCACAAATACTTAATGAAGTCGCTGTGAATGCAGCACCATT
Organism: uncultured Methylococcaceae bacterium; assembly: GCA_903866825.1. GTDB lineage: Bacteria > Pseudomonadota > Gammaproteobacteria > Methylococcales > Methylomonadaceae > Methylobacter_C. The sequence goes on along the minus strand of CAIPPE010000083.1, from coordinate 11,455 downwards.
AATACAAGAAAAAAAACCCTTGGTTGTCTCTATTGCGGCAGGCATTAGCCAAACCAGTTTGAGCCAATGGCTAGGTGCCGAAACCGCTATTGTCCGTTGTATGCCTAATACGCCTGCCCTGGTTTTAACAGGGGCTACTGCACTTCATGCGAATACCCAGGTCGATGCCGAACAACATGATCTGGCTGAAAATATCTTGCGCTCTGTAGGGATTGCCTTGTGGGTTGAGGATGAAAGCGACCTGGATGCAGTTACCGCTGTTTCAGGAAGTGGTCCCGCTTATTACTTTCTATTAATGGAGGCCATGGAAAAAGCGGCTTTAGAGCTAGGCTTAAACGAAACGACTGCTCGTTTGTTAGTGCAACAAACCGCCTTGGGTGCCGCTAAAATCGCCCTTGAATCTTCTGAGTCTCCCGAAGAATTACGTAAACGGGTTACCTCTCCAGGCGGTACAACGCAACGGGCTATCGAAACGTTTGAACAAGGTGGATTTACCGAATTAGTGTCAAAAGCATTACACGCAGCAAAAGATCGATCAATTGAAATGTCCAAACCTTCGGAGACTCACTAATGGGATCAACTTATCTCACTGACCCGATTATCTTTGTAATCGACACCGTTTTTTCTCTCTATATTTTAGCGGTATTGCTACGCTTTTTATTGCAATGGTGTGGTGCCGATTTCTATAATCCTATCTCTCAGTTTCTGGTTAAAGTAACGCATCCACCGTTAAAAATCCTGCGCCGCTTTGTACCCTCTATAGGAAAAATAGACACCTCTTCGCTGGTTCTTATTCTTGCTTTACAAATGCTGGCTGATTTCTCTATCAGCTTATTATTGAGTGGTGGCATAGTGAATATTGGAGCACTAACGCTGACAGCGATTGCTCAGTTGATTTCATTGCTCCTGAATATCTTTGTCTTTACGATTTTTGCGAGTGCAATACTGAGCTGGGTAAATCCAGGCAGTTTTTATTCGACGGCTTCGATTTTAACCACTTTATCAAATCCCTTGCTTAATATCATTCGTAGAGGCATTCCTGACCTAGGCGGCATCGACTTATCGCCCTTAGTTGCATTGGTACTTTTACAGTTGGCAAAAATGCTTTTCTTGCCACCCTTGTATCAATTGGCAAACTTGCTTAGCTAAAGTAAAGAATCCAATAGGAGTGGCATTAGCCACTCCTATTTCAAAGAACTTAGCCTTTAAAAGACCGTATAACTCATCTCAGCTATAAGCCGCTTTATCTCGCACGGTTCTTAACAGTAAAGTGCCGACCCCTTGATTAGTAAACAACTCAAGTAATACGGCGTGTTCTACACGACCATCAATTATGTGAACACTTTTTACGCCGCCTTTTAAGGCATCCGTCGCACACTTTGTTTTTGGAATCATACCTTCCGATATCGTACCATCCGCTATTAAACCGTCAATATCATCCACTGATAAACCGGTCAGCAAGTTTCCTTCTTTATCCAGAATACCCGCAGTATTGGTTAACAAAATCAATTTTTCTGCTTTCAATACTTCTGCAATTTTACCTGCGACCAAATCCGCATTGATGTTATACGAACGACCATCTTCACCCACGCCAATCGGAGCAATAACAGGAATAAAATCACTGTTCCCCAACATATCAACTACCGATGGATCAATACTGCTGACTTCTCCAACATGTCCTAAATCAATTATTTCTGTAGCATCGTCTTCAACAGAGGGCTTCAAGTGAATTTTTTTAGCCCGAATAAAGTCTCCATCTTTACCTGTTAAACCAACCGCTTTACCGCCATGCCGGTTAATAAGATTAACAATTTCTTTATTAACCAAACCACCGAGGACCATTTCAACCACATCCATCGTTTCACTGTCAGTAATACGCATACCATCAATAAAACCGGTTGTTTTTCCTAATTTAGTTAATAACTGCCCTATTTGAGGGCCGCCACCATGAACAACGATGGGATTAATCCCCACCAGTTTCATTAATACGATGTCTCTAGCAAAACTATGTTTAAGTGCTTCATCCACCATAGCATTTCCGCCGAACTTTACCACGACGGTCTTACCTTTAAATCGTTGAATATAAGGCAGTGCCTCAATCAGCACATCAGCAATCTGGTAAGGCGTTCTTTCTTGAGTCATTTTCTGATTTTCCTTCAAATAAACAGGGTTGCTAGAGTAAGCGGCGTCAGGATTAATGACGACCAGTATGTCCAAAACCACCTTCACCTCTATCAGTATGGGTAGTAAAGGTATCAACTAGCTTAAGAGCGACTTGAACAACGGGCATAAAAAGTAATTGAGCAATTCTCTCTCCCGGCTGAACGGTATAATCAGACTCGCCATCGTTATGTAAGATAACGCCTATCTCTCCGTGATAATCTGAGTCAATAATACCTAAACCTTGTCCCACCCGAACCTGGTTATTAAGGCACAAGCCACTACGACTGGCTACAACGGCCACTAAACCAGGGTCTTGGATATTAACAGCTAAGCCTGATCCAATCAGTTTGTTTTTACCTGCTTTAATGACTACGGGTTCTTCGATACAGGCGATTAAATCCATGCCCGCAGAGCCGGTCGTTTTATAGGCAGGTATACCGTATTTTTCAAGCAAGGGATTAACTACCCTAGTTTCAATTAATCTTTTCATCTACCCAGCACTCTTAAAATCAGACATTATAACTCAGTGGTAAACGAGTTAAACAAGGAAAAAACCATAACCAGCACTTATCTAACATTGTTGTTAATTATTAAGTTATTTTAGTTAACGCACGGGCAAAAACTATAATAAGATAGCGTATGTTTTTAATATAAAGAGTCTAGCTGCCATGCGCCGTTTTATCATACTGAGTTTACTTGCTCTACCCGCATTTGCTGTTGAGGAGCAACCACCTACACTTGAAGCTCTTCCTGAAGCTCCAGACCCTATTTTGCCGGCTCAAAGCGGAGAAACCTTAGAGCCTGATATTACGATTACTCGTCAAAGTACAAAAACGATAGAAGAGTATCGTAGGGGTGGCAGACTTTATATGATAAAAGTGATCCCGGTTATTGGTCCAGCCTATTATTTTATTGATAACGATGGTGATGGACATTCGGATGTTCGCCACGATGATTTAGATCATGGTAATAGTAAAGTTAATATGTGGAAAATATTCGAGTGGTAAACACTCTGTAACAGCCTAATTTTTCAACATAAATACCATAGATGTTTTTCTGTTTAGATCGTCTTAACCTTATCATCACAATTAGCGATTAAAATATCTTGCAGACTACAAAGAACAAGGTGTAATCTGCACGTCGGTTAGGTTATAAAAAGTATTAAAAATGGCTAACCTCATTAAATGCGCTACGTAGTATGCTTTTTAAAAACACTCTAACATCAGCGAGAAGAGAGCAAATAAATGTTTTGCTTGTCATCAGTCTGTTGAGAATATAAAAATAAGAACGCTCTATCAATAAAACCATCAATGAATATAACTAGAAAAATGACTCACTAAAGATTACTGACAAACCTTTTCTCAGTAATAGTTTATTGGTAGGTTAATACCCCGAGCATTACATAACCCTTAATCACGAGAAGTAAAAAATGTCTAATTTTCCAATCGATCTAGGTGCCTATAAGCGTATAACCTTAGATCCTAGCATTAACACATTAACTACCGAACAAAGAGACAGCCTTAAACACAACATCCAACTTTGTCGCGATGCGATTGTATTCTTTACAGCAACTGGTGCAGCAAGAGGAGTAGGTGGACATACAGGCGGCCCTTACGATACAGTACCTGAAGTTATGATTTTGGATGCTTTATTTCGCGGCTCTGCATCTGGTTTCGTGCCTATATTCTTTGACGAAGCCGGCCATCGTGTTGCAACTCAGTATTTGATGTCGACTCTAAATGGAGACCTCCCTGCTGAACGTCTGATGCAATACCGTGCAGCCCACTCTCATTTGCCAGGTCACCCTGAATTGGGCTTTACACCCGGTGTAAAATTCAGTTCAGGTCGATTAGGTCACATGTGGCCCTATGTGAATGGCGTTGCCATAGCTAACCCGCGTAAAGTTGTTTTTTGCTTAGGTTCTGATGGTTCACAACAAGAAGGTAATGATGCAGAAGCAGCCCGTTTAGCCGTTGCTCAAGGCCTTAATGTTAAATTAATTATTGACGACAATGATGTCACGATCGCTGGTCACCCCTCTAAATATTTGACTGGTTGCAGCACAGCTAAAACTTTAGCCGGCCAAGGCGTTACCGTCTTAGAAGGGGATGGAGAAGATCTTGATGATCTTTACAAACGTATTTGTCAGGCAGTCAACACGGATGGTCCTGTGGCTGTTATTAACCATCGTCCAATGTGTCCAGGCATCGTAGGTCTTGAAGGTTCTACACACGGCCATGACGTTATCTCTGTTAAAGTCGCGGTTGAATATTTAGAGTCTCGCGGCCAGCAAGCAGCGGCTGATCACTTAAAAGAAATTAAAGCACCTAAAAATGATGCTGTCTTCCTGGGTTCAAGTGATAAATGGGATGCTAACCGTAACGTTTTCGGTGACGCGGCAGTTGAAATTCTGGGGCGCTTAAGCGAAGCGGAACGTTACGAAAAAGTTCGCGTAGTTGATAGTGACCTTGAAGGTTCTTGCGGCTTATTTAAAATTCATGCCGCTTACCCTGAAGTATTTATCTCTTCAGGTATTATGGAGCGAGGTAATTTCTCTGCGGCGGCTGGTTTTGGCATGGAAGCAGGTAAACAAGGTATCTTTGGTACTTTTAGTGCCTTCTTAGAAATGTTACTGTCTGAAATTACCATGGCACGTTTGAACAATTCTAACGTACTGAGCCATTTCTCACATTCTGGTATTGACGATATGGCTGATAATACCTGTCATTTCGGTCTAAACAACATGTTTGCTGATAACGGCTTAAGCGATGGTTATGACACCAACTTATATTTCCCGGCTGATCCTCTGCAAATGAGGGCCTGTTTAGAAACGATCTTCTTTAACCCGGGTTTACGTTTTGTCTTCTCTACTCGTTCTAAAGTACCGACCATTTTAAATACAGACGGTGAAGAATTCTTTGGCGGTAACTACAAGTTTGTATCTGGTAAAGATGAAGTCATCCGGGAAGGTACACAAGGTTACATCGTCAGCTTTGGTGAATCCTTATACAGAGCACTCGACGCAGTTGAACGCTTAAAACTGGAAGGTATTGATGTTGGCTTAATAAACAAACCAACATTGAATGTCATTGATGAAGAAATGCTTGCTAAAATTGGCAAAGCTCCATTTGTCTTGGTTGTTGAGTCTTTTAACAAAAAAACCGGTTTAGGCATTCGTTTCGGTTCATGGTTGCTGGAACGTGGTTTAACACCTAAATTCGCCTCTATTGCGACGCATAAAGAAGGCTGTGGCGGCCTTTGGGAACAATTCCCACATCAAGGTATTGATCCAGCAGGAATCATTGCCAAGATAAAAGAATTGTTAGGATAATGCACTATTAAGAAGTCAAAAAGGGCGCTCCAGAGCGCCCTTTTTTATAACTCTAAATCTCTTTTAAGTTAGTGATTACCCCAATCGACCCAACCAAGTTGAGCGGACACTAATACAATAAGACCAAAAGCAATCCGATACCAGGCAAATACGGTAAAGTCATGACGACTAATAAAACGGATTAAACCTCGTACCGCAATAAAGGCACTGATAAAAGAAACTGTACCACCCACTGCAAACAATGCTAAATCATCGATGCTAAACAAATCCCGATTCTTATAAACATCATAGAAAGTTGCAGCAAACATCGTAGGAATGGCGAGAAAAAAAGAAAATTCTGTGGCTGCACGACGAGATAGCCCAAAAAATAAGCCACCAATAATAGTAGCACCTGAACGTGAAGTACCTGGAATCATGGCTAAAGCCTGCGCAAAACCAACTTTTAAGGCATCACGCCAGGTTAGATCATCTACTGTTTCAGCATGAACCTCATGTTGGCGTCGCTCTGCCCATAGAATTAAAAAACCACCAATAATAAAAGCAGAAGCCACGACAAAGGGATTAAACAAATAAGATTTAATTTGCTTTAAGAATAAAAAACCTAAGATCGCAGCCGGCAGAAATGCAATGATCAAATTGACTGCTAAACGTTGTGATACCCGCTCTGATGCTATGCTTACCAAAGTATGAGTCAACTTTGAACGATACTCCCACACCACTGCCAATATCGCTGCAAACTGAATTGCAATTTCAAATACTTTGCCTTTATCATCATTAAAGCCCAGTAATTGCCCTACTAAAATTAAATGTCCTGTCGATGAAACGGGGAGAAACTCTGTTAGTCCCTCGACCAGACCCAGAATTAAGCCGTGAATTAATAAACTAAGATCTAACATATAAAATACTTATCGCTTCATAGAGTCAAAAAATTCAGCATTAGTTTTAAAGTCTTTAAGCTTTCCTATCAGGAATTCAGAAGCCGCAGTTTCATCCATCGGTTGCAGGATCTTACGCAGTATCCAGGTTTTTTGTAACGTATCAGGGTCAACAAGATATTCTTCACGACGCGTACCAGAACGATTGATATTAATAGCCGGATAAATTCTCTTCTCAGCAATCTTCCTATCAAGGTGCAACTCCATATTGCCTGTACCTTTAAATTCTTCGTAGATCACTTCATCCATTCTAGAACCGGTATCAACTAAAGCCGTGGCTATAATAGTTAAACTACCGCCCTCTTCAATATTTCTTGCTGCACCGAAAAAACGTTTAGGCTTTTCTAAAGCATTGGCATCCACACCACCCGTCAATATCTTGCCGGATGAAGGAACCACTGTATTATAAGCTCTGGCCAATCGAGTAATAGAGTCTAACAAAATAACCACGTCGTGTTTATGTTCTACCAAACGGCGGGCTTTTTCAATAACCATTTCGGCAACTTGAACGTGGCGGGTTGCAGGCTCATCAAACGTACTTGAAATCACTTCCCCACGCACACAGCGCTCCATCTCTGTAACTTCTTCTGGGCGCTCATCAATTAATAAGACAATCAAATAACATTCTGGATTTTGTTCAGCTATTGCCTGGGCCAGGCTTTGCAATATCATTGTTTTACCAGCTTTTGGAGGAGAAACTATCAACCCCCGCTGACCTTTGCCAATAGGAGCGATTAAATCTATTATTCGACCAGTAAGATCTTCACTTGTACCATTTCCTTGTTCCAGTATAAATCGTTGTTTTGCAAATAAAGGAGTCAGGTTTGAAAAGGTGATTTTATTTTTGGTATTTTCGGGGGGTTCGAAATTGATCTGGTCGACTTTGAGCATTGCAAAATAACGCTCATTATCTTTAGGTGGTCTTATTTTTCCAGTAATGGTATCGCCGGTTTTTAAAGAAAATCGTCTAATTTGACTAGGTGATACATAAATGTCATCGGGACCCGCCAAATAGGAACAACCCGGTGTACGTAAAAAACCAAAACCATCCTGTAAAATTTCTAGCACACCATCACCAGAAATATCATCACCGGCTTTAGCCTGCTTCTTTAATATGGCAAAAATCAAATCCTGCTTACGTGATCTAGCAACATTTTCAAGCCCAAGTGACTCGGCGATTTCAATAACTTCACTAATTTGTTTTAGTTTTAACTCGGTAAGATTCATAAAAAGGTAACTCGAAGAAACGCTGCTAGAGATGAAAACCCATAACAACGAGGGTAGGATATATAATTCAGGAATTTAATTGATCGAACGATACGTTGAATGCGTAGAATTATCGCAATGTGTTAGTATAACTTAAGTATTCAGACCCGTCCATTTTTTGTAACAGATCTGAATAAAATTAAAACATTTTTAGATATTAGTATCAAGAAACTTGGCTAATTCTGCTTTTGACAAAGCACCCACTTTAGTTGCTTGTACCTCACCATCCTTAAACAACATTAGTGTAGGAATGCCACGAACGCCATAATGTTGGGGTGTCTGGGGATTTTCATCGATATTTATTTTAACAACAGTCAATTTGCCTGCGTAATCTTCAGCGATCGCATCTAGAATCGGTGCAATCATTTTGCATGGCCCACACCATTCAGCCCAGTAATCAACGAGTACGGGACCATCAGCGTTAATCACAGATTCGTTAAATTCACTATCGCTCACATGAAGGACTGAATCGCTCACACTACTTCTCCAAAGAATAAAAAGTAAAACTATAGGAGGGATAGCACTTCTAGTCAACCAATTTCAAACATTTAAGTATTTTGTTATCCTATATATAACTATGAAAAAGTTAAACTACATTTTCTAAAAAGCAGTTTCTTAAATCTACAACCCGGCCATAAGCTCTCGAAAATCTTCAATAGCGGGATAATTGAGAATAGATCTGATGGGTTGTCTACTATCAGGCTTACTCACCGAGATTAAATGCTTTATGCCAAACTCTTGCGCTGAATTTAAAACGGCCAAACTATCATCAACCAATAACGCATTATCTTTATTAAAAGTCTGATGCTTTAACAATTGATGCCAAAACTGTTGATGTTCTTTTGGAAAACCAAAGTCATGAGAACAAATAATATCGTCAAAAAATGGCTGTAAGCAGGTTTTTTCCATCTTGAGACCTAAGCTCTCTGGATGTGCATTCGTAACCAATAGTACTTTATGATGGGATTTCTGTAGCTTTTCTAAAAACTCGACCACATGTGGTAAGACAGTAATAAGTCCAGAAATTTCCCTCTTTAACTCTGCAATATTCAGATTTAATGCCTCACTCCAATAATCAAGGCAATACCACTCCAATTTACCTTCCATACTTTTGAATTGAGGTCTTAACTGTATTTTTGCGTTTTCGATATTTATGTTATGTTGATCTGCATATTTCAGTGGTACAAATTCATTCCAAAAATGATTATCAAAGTTCAAATCCAATAAAGTACCATCCATATCTAATAAAACAGTATCAATTTTTTCCCAATCAATCATCATAGTGCGTTATATTTATCAAAAATAATAATAAAGTAGCATAATGTCAGAAAAACCGATCATTCTTAATAAAACTACCTTGGCTAAAAGCCGATTATTTCACATTGAATCACTCGATATTCAATTTAGTAATGGTGAACAACGTAATTACGAACGCTTGGCCCGTACCAACAAAGGGGGAGCTGTTTTAATCGTACCACTGTTTGATGATGAAACGGTATTATTGATTCGTGAATATTCAGCCGGTGTACATCGTTATGAAGTAGGTTTACCTAAAGGCAAAGTGGATTGCGGGGAATCGTTTATCAATGCAGCCAATAGAGAATTAAAAGAAGAAGTTGGATTTGGCTCTCGAAAACTGACTCATTTAAGCACTTTCTCCTTAGCCCCCTCATATCTAGAACACACCACTGAAATTATTATTGCTCAGGACTTATATACTGAAAAGCTGTGTGGCGATGAACCAGAAGAATTAGAGGTCATTCCCTGGAAATTAAGTCATCTTAATCAATTATTAGCAACCGGAGAATGCACAGAAGCCCGCTCCATCGCAGCACTTTTTATGACCATAGAATATTTAAAAAAATGCTAAAGTAAGCCCATTTTTTACTCGCATTTTAACTATCAAATTTTTTCAGGATTTATGAATAATCAAGAACTTTGGCAACGCTATCAAGATTGGCTTTATTTTAATAATGACTTAGGTCTCTATCTTGATATCAGTCGGATGCGTTTCGATAATGAACTGGTTAACACACTCAAGCCTAAATTTACCAAAGCATTTAAAGATATTGAAGCCCTTGAAAAAGGGGCCATTGCTAATCCCGATGAAAATAGAATGGTAGGCCATTATTGGTTACGTAATCCTGATTTAGCGCCTCCTGAACTACAAAACGAAATTATTGATAATATCAAGCAAATTGAAGACTTCGTCCAAAAAGTTCATGATGGTCGAGTTCACCCCATCAGTGCCCCCCAATTTACTGATATTCTTTCAATTGGAATTGGTGGTTCTGCACTTGGTCCACAATTCGTTAATGATGCTTTAGCGCCGCTAAGCTCTGTTTTATCAATCCACTTTATTGACAACACTGATCCTGCTGGAATAGATAAAACATTGGATCAAATCAGTGATCGCCTAAAAAGCACACTTGTTATTATTACCAGTAAATCAGGTGGGACACCTGAAACCCGTAACGGCTTACTCGAAGTAAAAGAAGCCTTTAAAAAACAAGGCTTGAGTTTTTCTGACCATGCTGTAGCTGTAACTATGCTAGGCAGTAAAATGGATGAAATGGAAAGAAACGAAGGTTGGCTAGCTGAATTTCCAATGTTTGATTGGGTAGGCGGAAGAACATCAGAAATGTCATCAGTTGGCTTACTATCCGCCGCCTTAATGAGGATTGATGTTAATGAACTGTTAACCGGCGCAAAAACGATGGATATTGCAACCCGTATACCCGATATTAAGCAAAACCCGGCCGCTTTATTAGCCTTAACCTGGTATTACGCCAGCAACGGTAAAGGTGAAAAAGATATGGTTATTTTACCTTATAAGGACAGCCTTCAACTATTTTCCAAATACCTGCAACAATTGGTCATGGAATCGCTCGGTAAAGAAGTCGATTTAGAGGGTAATATCGTTCATCAAGGACTCACCGTGTATGGCAATAAAGGCTCAACGGATCAACATGCATTTGTTCAGCAATTACGTGAAGGTGTAGCCAACTTCTTTACGCTCTTTATTGAGGTCCTCAAGGATAGAAATGGGCCGTCTATTGAAGTCGATGTTGATACCACGACTGGTGATTATCTGTCTGGAATGATGCTAGGTACAAGACAGGCGCTCTATGATAATAATCGTGATTCTATTACCTTAACCCTCACTGAAATATCTCCAAAAACGATTGGAGCACTTATAGCCCTATTTGAACGTACTGTGAGTATCTATGCTTCATTAATTAATATTAATGCCTACAATCAACCCGGTGTAGAAGCAGGAAAGATAGCCGCTGAAAAACTATTAGTACTACAAAGAAGAATATTTAATGAGTTAAAAACCTTTGACAAGCCATTAAGCTTAACCGAATTATCTGAAAAGTTGGACGCAAGCGATCAAATAGAACAGGTCTATAAACTAGTTCGACATTTATCAGTCAATCAACGTGGGATTATTTTACAAGGTGACCTCAAAAGACCCGCTAGCCTCACGGTTTCGTACCCGCTTGAAGAATAAATACTAAACGAAAAGCCTACCTTGAACCAGGAGGTAGGCTTTTGTGTCATCCCATTTTACAGACAAAATATAGGCAAAAAAAAACCCAAGTGCTAGGACTTGGGTTTTTTAAATAAGAGCTTGGCAATTCCCTACTTTCGCATGGCAAACTGCCACACTATCATCGGCGCTAAATGGTTTCACTTCCGAGTTCGGGATGGGATCGGGTGGTTCACATTCGCTATGGTCACCAAGCAAACTGGTGTG
>CAIPPE010000082.1 GCA_903866825.1 uncultured Methylococcaceae bacterium | reverse complement strand
TTTGGGGATAGTTATCACAAAGGTGAGGTTATAGGGATAGAAAAAGACATAGAGCAAACAACAAAAAATATAGCCATAAAGTTAGCTAAAGAAGGTACAACCATTGATATAATAGCTAAAGTGACGGAGGTTTATCAGAATCAGATATTAAACAAATTTTAAGCTCATAAAAAGCGCTACAAAGGTAGGGCTAAGCTAAGTTCCCCTTAAAACGAGGGTCTAGATAACTTTACACTGACCACATTGATTTGGTTTTGACCCCATTGGTTTTGGTTATTTTATATTAGACCAACTGAGTTTTCATCAATGCAATCATCTCTTTCAAACCTTCAATTTCCTTATCTTTCTGAGACAATATATCTTCTTTATGCTTTAAGCTAAGCTGTAGTTTTTGCATTTCAAACGTCAATTCTTTTGATGAACCCATGATCTGAGACATACTAATCACGCTGTTATCACCAATTAAGCAAATTACATTCTTTTCACCAAAACTTAATAACTCAACTACATCCAAATCAAACACACTGGCGATTTGCTCCAGCTTTGAAAAATTTGCATCCGTTCGGCCTTGTTCTATTTTTGCATAACCAGCCACTGACATTCCCAGTTTTTCTGCCATATCCTCTTGCGACCAGTTTTTAGACTGGCGCATAAAGCGAATCTTCTCATGGAACTTCATAACTAATACTCATAGTAGGGAAAGAGTGACTGCGGATTGCTGGTTTTTTCAACATTCTAACATCACAATAAGATTTACTGCTACCTAAGATTGTTGAGGCTTGATATGCAAAATGAAGAACACTTTACCGATAGAATAGCCAATGATATTGAACACGATGACACTTTAGACGCAGATACTAAGGCTCAGATTAGGAGCAACCTTAGAAAAATGAAAGATATCAAAGTTAATATATTGATTACAGGAGCTACAGGCTGCGGAAAATCATCAACAATAAATGCACTGTTTGGTAAAAATGCTGCAAAAGTTGGGCAAGGCGTTAATCCAGAAACAATGGACATTAGAAAGTTTGAATTAAGTAACATTATACTGTATGACTCGCCTGGTCTGGGTGACGGCAAAGATGCTGATTTAAGACACGCGAAAAATATCGTTGAGAAACTTTACGAAAAAGACAACAGCGACAATATGCTGATTGATTTAGTGTTAGTCATTCTTGATGGTGGAAGCCGCGACCTTGGCACATCATTTCAGTTAATCAATGAAGTTATTATTCCTAATCTGGGCGAAGATAAAAAACGTCTATTGGTTGCTATCAATCAAGCTGATGTTGCGATGAAAGGACGTTATTGGAATCACCAAAATAATTTTCCAGAGCCCGAATTACAAAAATTCCTTGAGGAAAAAGTATTATCAACCCGTTGGCGCATTAAAGAAGCCACTGGTGTTGATGTTGAGCCTATTTATTATAGTGCAGGTTATAAGGACGGCGACCAAGCACAAAACCCATACAACCTCTCCAAGTTAATGCTATTAATCTTGCTGCATACTAAACAGGAAAAAAGGGTTGCATTTGCACAAGATATGAATAAAGACAGAAATATGTGGGAAGATGATGATAGGTTGTCAGATTATCGTGGAGAAATTAGAAACACATTCATTGAATCAATAACCAATGGTGCATCACAGGGTGCTGGAATTGGCAGTGACCTTTTTGGTGGTATTGGTGAAATTGTTCTTGGTAGAACTGGTGAAAGAATTGGCGAGGCTGTTGGTAAAGTCGTTGGCGGTATTGTCGGTGGCGTAGCAGGTGCGATAGGTGGAGCAGTAAGTAAATTCCTTAGTTGGTTCTAACACACCTTAAACATGAAAAACTACAGATTCCAAGATATTCAATCACACATAAGGCGTCATGGTCTATTAACCCCTTTAGATGTTTTGTTAGTTGGAGGAACAGGAACAGGCAAAAGCTCAACATTAAACGCGTTATTTGATTCGACCGTGGCAAAAGTAGGTGAAGGCGTTACTCCTGAAACACAACATATTTCAGCGCATTCGTTACATGACTATTTACGTTTTCATGATTCGGCAGGATTGGGTGACGGTAAAGAAAATGATTTAATCCACGCGAAAAACATTACTTGGGAACTACAAAAAGTCTGTAACACAGATTATCATCTTATTGATTTAACAATGGTTTTACTTGATGGCAGTTCTCGTGACTTAGGTACAGCGTTTCAATTGCTTGAATCGGTAGTGCTAAAAGTAATTGAACCACAACGAGTGATTGTCGCAATTAATCAAGCGGATATGGCAATGAAAGGACGTTATTGGAATGCCCGCGATCATAAACCAGACTCGACACTTGTTAGTTTTTTAGAAGAACAAGCGTATTCTGTACAGCGCCGCATTAATGAATCGACAGGATTAACAATTGATAAACCAGTCTATTACAGTGCAAAATTTAACTATAATATTCAAGCGCTCGTTGACCACATTATCAAGCACTTTCCAACCAGTCGCAGATGGATAGGAAATTCAACCGCCATAAATTAACAAATAACCGAGGTTAAAAATAACCTGCTCAGAGCAAACTTAAATATAACTTTGCTCTACAGCCCGTTGATTTTCTGTTGCTTTGTTACAAATTATGCAAAAAAGGATTAAACAAAATCAAACCCTCGATATTAATAAAATCATCGCTGTTTCTAGTCATCAGCTTTTGATTTTTAACTAATGCCGTAGCGGCAATAACAGCATCGGGTAATTTTATTTTGTAACGCTGGCGTAATTGGATGCAGCAATCAGCAATAGTTTTATTGAGGCTGATTTCTTCACATAACGATAATAATGTCCGCGCTGCAAGCATAGATTGTTCAGTATGGCCTTGCCAACCTAATACTTCTATTCGGGTAATAATTGAAATGGCGCTCGTTGCTAAAATGCTGTTATCAAAATTCACTTTTACTGCTTCGGGTAATTGTTGATTCAGATAATAGATCAGCATATTGGTGTCTATCACACAAGGTTCATATATTTCAGACACATTCTATTCCCACTCTTTGCGCATTTGAGAAATATCACTATCAATTTGCTCAAGTGTTCGCGGCTTTTCTACGCAACCCCAGGCTTGTTCTAAAATATGCAGTGCTTTGGATAGTGGTTTTGGGTAGTTAGTTTCGACAAAAGTAACAATAACGGGTACGTTTTCTTGTTCAGGTGCATCATCCAGCCATTCTAAATGGCCTTGTTTATAAATAGCGCTGTAACTTTTTAACATAAAACCACCTGTGTTTTCGTAAAATGAAATTCTGCCGCCGCCAACGTCAACACTATAACATCAGATTACCCTTCTTTAAACACCATCAAACACAATAGCATACTGCCTAATCGGTAGCTGCTTATAAAATAGACACTATTTACCTTGCGACTTAGATAGATAAGCCTAGAGCTCTCATTAAGCCACCTGAATTAGCAACTAATTCTGTGAACCTACCGCTCAAGCTCTCTTAAATGGCACTCGTCAACCATTAATTCCCACTCGGCGATCATAAACCTAGTTACAGCAATCGAATTTGACTACTTCAAACAACTAGCCAAGTACTTCAACAACCCGACCAATGACTTGGCTTATCTGGTGTACCCACTCAGTAACCCAAAAAGCGATTCCAAACATCTACTCGACCACTGAGCTAACATTTTAGAGTACTACAAAGGTCCGCTGGAGCGCTGGAGTATCACTCATATTCTTTTTTTAAAACGGCCCAGCGCTTCAGCATAACTTTGCAGCGCTGTAACAGGTTGGACAAGCACTTCAAGGTGTCTTTACATTAATCCACCGATCTTTTGCACGGATCAAGCGGGGCTTTCCAGCGCTCCAGCATA
>CAIPPE010000081.1 GCA_903866825.1 uncultured Methylococcaceae bacterium | reverse complement strand
CTTTTACAACGAGTTCAGGGGCAGCCATTTGTTTTCCTCAGTGTGGTTAGTTGAGTTTGCGCAACATCATTGCGCTAACCCGTGTTATATATAAAACGGTTTTTCTTAACTTATTCGTCCCAGCCTTCATCTTCCATTTTGTTAAAGCGGTCAGGATCGGGTCCCTTGTTTTGACTAATTGCCTTAGCCAGCCAACTTGAAGGCCCCGCTTTCATTTCATTTTGTAAATCTACAATGAGATCTTTAATCTTGCTACCATCGTGTACTTTGACGGGTTGTATCCCTTTAAGAATGAGTTGATTAATGGCTGATCCTCCGACTGCCTGGCAATACACTGCTGCACAGCCAGACAACAAATCAATCTTGACCGATAGCTTTTCTTCATTGCCATCTTGACTTAGTACCCCAAACTGCGAGACTTCCAGTAACTCTGAGTTTTCCATATCCACCGCATAGAGGGCGAAGGATTTCGCTGAACCAAAATGTTGATTAACGGTTTCCATATCAGTGGTCGCAAACGCGACTTTTATTGCAGTATCCATAAAACTCCTGTTTTCATTAGCATGCACAACGTGCATTCGACGGGTTAATGACATGACGGTGGATAGTCGGTGAGCTCTGATGCTGGCTTTTGTCCATAGATAGAACGATAAGCAGCTATTTCTTCATGTGAAAAATTGATCACTAAATTGGCTAGATCGAACAGGGTTTGACGCGTACCCCGATAACCGATCCAGGTTTTTTGATAGCCGCCGATAATGTCGTATAAAGGAAAGCCCGCCCGTAATATGGGCACACCCAAACGTTCTGCCGTATCAACCGCATGCGAATTACCAATGACCAATTGGGCCTTATGCTCCTTACCTGACAGCTCCATATCTTCAAGGTCACCAATTTTGATGGTGGCAACCGGTATTTTGGCCAACAAAGGGACGTTGCAAGAGGTGACGGCCGTCACTACCTCAGCACCCATTTCTTGAACAAGATCTACAAAAGCACTTAATAAATCAGCATCTGCAGCAATAGCGATGCGTAATTGACCCAGCATAAAGTGCGTATCTAGCATGGCATCCTGTAATTGTGCCCGTTGACGTTCGATGCGTTCAGGGACTTCTCTGCCACTGATTTCAACCAGAGCACTGATTAGGGCATCGTTGGCTTTTAAGCCATAGAGATGACCTAAAGAATAAGTAGGGACTCCGGTTTTTTCTTCTAATACTTCAGCGGCTTTATGTAACGACTCACCAATAACAACCGTGGCTAAGGCATCACCAACAGTCAACAATTCAGATAAAGGTGTGCCACCAATGGTGACAGGACTAAAATCTTCATCCGTTAAACAGCCATCCAGAGAATCAGAAATGTCAGGGATAAAAACCGGTCTGAGTTGAAACTGTTCAAAAATATCACGCAGGGCTTCCAGATCACCTGGAGTGAGTATATAGCTGGCTAAAACATTGACCTGTTTTTTGCGTTTGCCAGGATAAGTGCCCGCGGTTTTAGCATTTGGAACAACGGCACGTAAGATCTCTGTGAGTGTAGCGGCATAACCGGTTTCAACA
This sequence comes from uncultured Methylococcaceae bacterium, assembly GCA_903866825.1. GTDB lineage: Bacteria > Pseudomonadota > Gammaproteobacteria > Methylococcales > Methylomonadaceae > Methylobacter_C. The sequence goes on along the minus strand of CAIPPE010000081.1, from coordinate 2,372 downwards.
CTGCCGGTAAAGTCGGGTGTGTTAACACCCACCACAGCGATATCTGCAAACTCTGGATTAGCGTCTTTAAATTCTCTGACATTACGGTGTACATCAGCGCCCTGTGTTTCAGCAAGGCCGGTTGTTAAAATAGTAATTAAAGCGGGACGTGACTTTTCAGCAATGGTTTTAATGCCTTCACGGACATTTTCATCAGCGCCCATCACAGAGCTACCTTGATCCATAGCGGTACTTTGTAAAGGAATCGGCTCTCTGAAGTGCCGAACAAAGAACACCTTGGCAAATGCTGTACAGCCTTGTGAGCCATGCAACATCGGCATGGAACGATTAAAACCCAAGGTGGCTAAAGAACCGCCAATCGGTTGGCTGGCTTTTAAGGGATTAACCGATAAGGCTTTATTTCTTTTTAGGATGTCAACCATTAGGCACACTCCACCGTTGATGTAACAGCAGCTTTTTGAGCTTTAGATTTCCAGGGAGCAGGGGCTCTAACCGCTTCCCATACCGGACTCTCAATGGTGAGTGCTAATTGGCGCACGAGTTCTAACATACCCCGATAACCTTCATAACCGAATTCCCGCTCCTGGTTAATATCCAGGAAAGGGACTTTTGCTTTTAAGGCGGTGTACATATTACGACCACCCGCAATCAAAATATCGGCTTTGTAGTCATGGACAATTTTAAGCAAAGCTCTTGGGCTACCATCATCAATCATCACGGTATCTTCACCCATTAATTCACGGATTCTGGCTTTGTCTTCTTCCGTTGATTTTTTGGTACCGGTCGCTACTACCACCATGCCTAAATCCTGCAAGGCAGAAATCACTGACCAACTCTTAACACCGCCAGTAAACAATAATACCCGTTTACCTTTAAGACGTTCTTTCCAGGGTTCGAGTTCTTTTCTGATCTGGGTTTCTTCACGCAGTATCAAGGCTTCAGTACGCGCGGTTAAGTCATCATCATTAAGGGCTTTAGCAAAATCTCTTAAGGATTGGCTGGTATCGGTAATCCCGTAAAAACTGCCTTCAAACCAGGGCGTGCCATATTGTTGATTTAATTTTCTGGCGACATTAACCATCGCTTTAGAGCAAACCATCATATTCACTTCGGCTTTATGCATGGTTTGTACTTCACGGAAACGCGCATCACCGGATAAGGTACACAGAATACGTAAACCGAGTTCGTCGAGTAGCGGTAATACATGCCAGAATTCACCGGCAATATTGTATTCACCGACCAAGTTCACATCATGCACTTTAAAGTTGGATGATACGGCAGGAAAGTTTTTGCGATCTGCTTCAGGTAAGGGATCAGGGTCACGAGTACCGATGACATGATTGACCATCGCATCACCAGCAATCCGGTTGCCCAGATTTTTAGTGCCATAAAAGCCTGCACTATCAATTGGCACCACAGGAACACCCCAGCGCTCCTGGGCTGATTTACAAACCGCGTTAATGTCGTCGCCAATCAGGGCGGGGACACAGGTGTTATAAATAAAAACGGCTGGAGGTGAATAGGTATCAATGGCCTGTTTAATGGCATGAAACAAACGCTTTTCTGCGCGTCCCATCACAATGTCCTGTTCGGTTAAATCGGTGGTCATACCGATGCGATAGAGTGTCGCACCTGATGAACGGGTGCCCCGGTTATCCCAGGAACTGCCCGCACAGGCAATCGGACCGTGGACAATATGGGCTACATCAGCAATAGGCAGTAAGGCAATTTGGGCACCGTCGAAAGCACAGCCACCCGCAGAAGCTCCAGGTTTAGGCTTTGCACAGCCGGATTTTTCTTTCTTGTTGTGCTCACAAGCCGGTTCATCCAGCAGTACCGCAATGTCTTTTGTCGATTTCATAGTTGCTTATATCAATTAGCTACGTTTAATTTGATATAAGCAATCAATATGCCATTCGGTAATTACTTGAAATTATTGAGGTTGGGTGTGTATGGTTTTGTAGGAAAGCTTACAAAGTTCATGAAGGAAGCTAACAAGAAATTGAAAATTGTTAGAAAGTGATGAGTCCTCTTACAGTCATGGAGATTATTTCGAGGCTGTGAATAGCCATGGTGAATGTTCGGTATAAGGCCTTTCGTTATATATGCGGCATAAATTGTAAAATGTAGGCCCAGCATATGTGAAAGATCTTCTTCCATATTCTGTTCTAATTGTTGGGGTAGCCAAATTTCTGCGGCGACGAATTCCGTATTCAACCACCCTTATCTCAAACGAAAAGTTGCTAAAAGTCAGTTTCTTAGAAATTGCGAACATAAGTGTACCAAGAGACAGAGAGTATATTTGCCGAATCGTTAAACAACCACGAGCTACATTTCTAAACAGGGCATTGGTAGAGAAGATGGAAGGCAAT
>CAIPPE010000080.1 GCA_903866825.1 uncultured Methylococcaceae bacterium | reverse complement strand
GTATTCTTGGCATCGTGGCGCTGTTGTGGACACTTGACTGCTTTGTCTCGTTCTTTTTAACCCTGCCAAAGCCACATCGTGTTCATACAGCAACGGGTAAGTCCTGGTGGGCACGTTGGACACCGGCCTGGTGGATTAAATGGAACGCCAGTGCTTTCCGCATCAATTTCGATCTGCACCGGGCTTTCGGGCTGTGGACCTGGATTATGTTATTTATCTTCGCCTGGTCGAGTGTCGCCTTTAATCTGAATGAGGTTTATACGCCGGTGATGAATACACTATTCGGTGCACCGTCACTCGAACAACCTGCACCTGTCATACCTTCCCGTTCAACCCCGCTTGAAAATCCACAACTGGGATGGGTGGAAGCCCGCAGCAGAGGCAGGGATTTATTGAACCAAAAGGCGAGCCAGGACGGTTTTAGCATTACTCATGAATCAATCCTGGTTATCGACCGAAATACCGGGCGTTACACGATGTGTGCAGATACCTTGAGTAATGCCGAAGACAGCCAAGCCTGCGTCGAGTTTGATGCCGACACGGGTGCCGTTCCACCTGAAGCCCCGCTGTTAGCTTCGCATCAGCAAACAATGCCCATACGAGTGGCTGATACGATTACCGGATGGATACAGATGCTGCACATGGCGAGAGTGTTTGGTTTACCCATGAAGATTTTCGTCTGCGTAATGGGTTTGGTGATTACCTTGCTGTCAGTGACCGGCGTTTATATCTGGTGGAAAAAACGCCTAGCCCGGCACAAACTTTCACTTTAGATTATTTGCATAGTACTTCAACCCTGTTTTTCAACACTCAGGGTAAAAACGATAGGAATAATCACCGCACTCGCGATCGGTTCTTCTCCGTATTTTGCCGGCGTAAACACCCATTGTTTAACCGCCTCAACAGCCGATTCATCTAGCGCATCAAAGCCACTACTTCGCTCAATTTCAACAGCGTCACTGATACCTGATTCATTTACTTTGACACGTAAGATCACTTCTCCTTGCCAGCCACGAATTTTGGCAATCATCGGATAATCGGGTTTAGGATTAGAATCGTAGTTGGCGTTAATATCAGTCTGCCTAAAAGCGTCTGTTTGACTAGTTGCATCGCTCTCGGTTGTAATATTTTCCGCAGCCATTGAAACACCTGTGACCGGTTCAAATACAGGGGCAGGTTTCGCCTGGGCAAAATCTGAGGGTTGCGTAGTAAGAGGCATACTTGGTTGTTTTTGCTTGAGAGGGGCTTTTTTAAGTTTCGGTATGGGCTTTTTTTTAGTGGCTGGCGGTGGTGGAGGCGGTGCAACGTTTGGTTTAGTCAGTTTGACAGGAATAATGGATGTCTCCATCAATATCTGTTTTGGAGTTGAATTGGCTTGCACTGGATTTAGAAAACAACTCAGTCCGCAATAATGCAGTAATAGCACTAAAGTGGCTATTAACAACAATATTACACTGGCATGAGCTTCTTTTCGTAAGCCATGAAGAAAGACATTTAATCGCCCCAAGTCCATCAGTCCATCGTGTTGTTGTTGTCGCAGCATAATAAACTTGTGATTAATGAAGATTTGAAGAGGAACTGTAAACACCTTATATATCTGCTGGGTGTCAGCCCTTGATACTTTATCGAAATTTCCGCATTCAGAAAATATGACAAATTGTCGCGGCAATAGGTATTCAAGAGCTGATATTACCCTGGATTGGTAGTGGCGATGCTCTCGGTCACTGGCGTTTAATAGGTCATTTGCCATAGTCAATGATTAAAACCAAGGCATATCACCTACTCCAAAATGACCATCAATGTTAATTACAGGATTAAGGTCTTGATATAGCGGGAATTATCGGCGTAGGTATTGTATGGCATAAATGATGCTTTATATATTGAATTTAACTGCAACTACGTTATAGATTTATCATGGCTGATAATCCTTTTTCCCGGCAGAATGGGGGCGACTGTTCCCACGAATCTATTGATCCACAAATAACACCGCAGCAGATCGCCGATTTTATTCATCAACATCGTGATGAACTGAGTCGTTTTATCCATCGCAAGCTGGGATCGGAAGAGATGTCTTCAGATATTCTGCAAGATGCCTATCTTCGATTGAGCACTCGGCAACCGGATGAGGCCATCGATAATCCACGCGCTTTCGTATTTCGGATTGTGGCCAATCTGGTGATTGATTATCAACGTCTGAGTGTCAATCGACTGTCTCAAGATGTCGATGACGATATCTTACTGGCCATGCCCGAGAATCTGCCAGGGCCGGATAAACGCTGTGAACATCAGCAACGTCTCGATGCAATTGAAAAAGCCATGGCCGAATTGCCAGATACTTGCCGTAAAGTTTTCTATCTGAACCGAGTGGAAGGTTATAGCTATAGCGAAGTCGCTTCGCGTTTGAATATTTCTGAAAGCATGGTCGCCAAACACCTGATTCGGGCTATGCAGCACTGCCGGGATAGATTGCGGCATTATTAATTGACAATGCCATCTAGCCTTTATTTAGCCCGGCAACTAAAGACAACACAACAGGCATGTTCTCCCGCATAAAAATAAGTGCAGGAATATCACTTTCATCCGTCATAATACTATCAAACTTCAAATTAGTCTTTTATGCCCAAAGCTTCCGTTTCTGAAATCACTGAACTATCCGATCAAGCCATCGAGTGGATAGTGCTGCTGAATTCCGACAACGCATCCGATCTAAATCGGCTTCAGGCTGCGCAATGGATTAATCGCAGCCCGTCGCACCGCAAAGCCTTCGCCGAAGCCGAGCAGTTACTGCTGGATATGGGTGAAGTTATGACAAACAATGTCAGGCTTATCAAAGCGGAGCCAACTATCAGTAACAAACCGCCGCGAAATCTTATCGCCCCACTACGTGCGCTGGCTGCGGCGAGTATTGTGATCGCGCTGCTTCTGCCATTTACCAATTTAACCGATCGCTTGTTGAGTGACTATTACACGGGAGTCGGCGAACAACAAACCGTCACTCTGGTTGATGGCAGCAAGATCATACTGAATACCGATACGGCAATCTCGGTTGCCTACACACCCTCCGGTCGGCAGCTAACCTTAAAACATGGCCAGGCTGTTTTTAATGTGGCAGCCGATCGTAACCGACCTTTTGAAGTGGCGACCGACATCGCGGTAGTCAAGGCGCTGGGCACTGTTTTTGAAGTACGGGAAGAAGGTCAATCTACCCAAATTACGGTACAAGAACATGCTGTCAGTGTTAAAGGCCTGCACGATAAGGATTATGTCAATACAGCGCGTGTGAATGCCGGTCAGCAAGCCGTCTTTGACAGTAAACACGGGCTTTCAAGCGCCATCGACGTTGATGCAACCCAAAGCGCCTGGCAACGTGGCAAGCTGGTATTTAATAATCAACCACTATCTGCAGTCGTTGCCGAACTTGATCGTTATATGCCTGGCCATATCGCCATTGTTGACAAGCCGCTGTCCGCCTTACGAGTCAGCGGCGTTTTTCCTATCAATGATCCAACCGCCACCTTGACCATGATCGAGCAACTTCTGCCGATAAAAATTACCCGAATTACACCCTGGTTAACGCTACTGCATGGTTGATTATTTTTTATTACAAGTTTTTTCCTCTGATCCGTCTTAACCATTATGCGGCAGTGGCGCCGCCTAAACGACAAGGAAAAAACCATGCGAAAAAACCGCCAAACCGGAAACACCGGACACAATAACTCTCAATTATTCAAACTTAAAAGCGTCGCAACGCTGTTAATGACCGGTAGCATAAGTATTACAGCCATGGCTGATGGTACTCCACAAGTTTTCAATATTCCAGCCCTGCAATTGGACAACGCACTAACCGAATTGGCCGATAAGGGCAATTTGCGTTTGCTGTATCAGGCCGAACGGGTCAGCAAATTGCGCTCAAAGCCTGTGACAGGCAAGTACTCAGCAGAAGCAGCGTTAAAAATCCTATTGAACGGATCGGGCTTAAGCTTTCGCAAAACTGCGGATAACGCTTTTACCGTTGAGCCTTCAACAGAACCCGTAAAAAAAACCAACCCCGAGCCGCAATCGGCAACCACGTTACCCGCCGTAAAAGTTATCGGCAGTGCGGTCTACAACGCGACTGATCCATACAATCCCGACTATGTTTTACCCAACGCCACCAGTGGTACTAAAACCGATACGCCGATCATGGAAACGCCACTTAACGTGCAATCGATTTCCAAGCAGGTGTTGAAAGATCAGCAAGTCATCAATCTAGGTGATGCGTTAAAGAATGTTAGTGGTGTTACCATGGGTTTGGACTTCTCAGACAATGGAAACACCAAAGGTCTCAATCAAAGTATCGTGTTGCGCGGTTTTGCGTCCCAAACCTATTTTCGTAACGGTTTCCGTCTCCAGCAAGGCGCAGCTACACGTGAGATGGCTAATGTGGAAAGCATTGAGGTGTTAAAAGGTTCTGGGGCCATTTTGTATGGAATGGTCGAGCCTGGCGGCATGGTTAACGTGATTACCAAACAACCTCAAGCAACACCTTACTACGCCGTTAACCAGCAATTCGGCTCCTATAATATGTACCGGACTACCGCCGATGCTACCGGCCCTGTTGCTAGCAACAAGGATGTGCTGTACCGGGTAAATATGTCTTACGAGAATAGCGGTTCGTTCCGTGATTTTGTCAGCGCTGAGAAATTCTATATAGCGCCGATTCTGAAATGGAACATCAGTCCCAAGACTCAGATCACTACAGAATTAGAATATAACCACGATAATATGGGGCTGGACAACGACAATCCAATTGTGCCCCGCTTAAATAATCAATTTTTATCTGTCCCAATTAGTCGTAATTACGCAGGCTATATTCCAGCCAAACAGGATAGTATTTTTGGCGGTATAAACTGGTCTCATCAATTCAACGACGACTGGTCCATCAAGCACAATGTATCCGCGAATCACTTTAAAACGGATTCTATGGGGCTAAATACTTTTGCGCCATTCTTCGCAGCAAATTCTACTATTGTAGGAAGTCCGACAGATCAAATAGCTCTCGCATTATTTAAAAACAGCTCTACAAACAATACCTATTCCACAAACATTGATCTAACAGGACACTTCGATACGCTTGGACTTAGACACACCTTGCTATTGGGTGGCGACTATTATCGCATGGACACGGCTATATCTGTGGCTAGTAGTTTTAATGTCGATCCTACCTCCTATCTTTTTACCGGTTTTTCTGGGATCAGTATTCTTAATCCAGTTCATTGTACCGAAATCAATTGTGGATTGACTTTCGATCCTAATTCCCCTGCCGCAGTACCTAAGTATGAAAGTAAGACCGACCAGTATGGGGCTTATCTGCAAGATCAGATTAAATTACCTTTTAATTTGCATGTAACGGGAGGGCTTAGATACCAAAATATCCACCAAAGTAATTGGCAACGAGGAACTGATCAAGTGGTAACACCAGGACTTTCTTCATCGGCGGATGCAGTGACGCCCCGTGTTGGCTTGTTGTGGCAAGCTCAATCCTGGCTCAGCCTGTACAGCAACTACACTGAGAACTTTGGTGCCGGTTATGGCAATGTCTACGTCAATGATACAACAATTAAACCAGCATCCCCTACTGGTTCCCAACAATGGGAAGTCGGCACCAAGACAGAATTCTTCGATGGAAGATTACGTGCCACGTTTGCCTATTATAATCTGACCAAGCAAAATGTTGCCTCTGCTGATCCAAATCCTAGTCACTGCGGCGGTCCAGGTGGCTGCGTTCTCTTAACTGGCGAGGTTCGTAGCCGAGGCCCTGAACTTGATATCCAAGGAGAAATTTTACCTGGTTGGAATGTAATAGCTACCTATGCCAACACCGACATTATCGTCACTAAAGGTAATGAACTCGATAATCCTGCCGCTGGTAGTCGCTATTGGGGTGTACCCAGAAATACAGCGAGCCTTTGGAATACCTACGATTTTCAGAAAGATTCGCTAAAAGGTTTTAAGGTGGGAGGCGGTGTAACGGTAAGGGATGGTCAAATTATCTATGTAGGTGATGGCGCCCAACCAACTATCCCAGGCTATGCAACTGTCGATTTGCTGGCGGCATATAGCATGAAGGTGGGTAAATCTAAAGTCAGTGCACAACTGAATGTGAACAATCTTTTGGATCACGAATACTATAGCCAAGCTCAAAGTTATGCATCATCTTTAAATACTTCAGCAGGATATAACGCTGGTTTTGTTGCTTATGGCGCGCCGCGCACTTTTATGGGATCTATTCGGGTTGAGTTTTAACCGTAACAGTTCAAAAAAAGTAGGCAACGAGAAACGAATGGAACGGCTTACTCGCGGCCCTTCTGATAATCAAACGGAAATTCTTTAGTCTTTGAGTTTACAGAATCAACATTTATAACTATTGCATCACATCTTCCTTCAAACATGTCGAGCGGGAAATACCCCGTTCGACATAGCTTGTTGGCAAATGAATAGTTATTGGGTTCATGATTCGATTGCTCAATGAGTCCACCATACACTGCTTAACTGGATTAGTCGCCTGTGAATATTGCGCTTAAACATACCACCTTGAGAACTTTGCTATGACACGCCAATTTTGGGTATTAATGCATCGTTATGTGGGGCTATCCATGACAATCTTTCTCGTCATCGTTGGACTAAGCGGCAGCGTACTAGCGTTTAGGGACCCATTGGATTTATTTCTTAATCCAGATTTGTTGCGGGTTGCGACGCGCGATGCGCCTATGCTTGATCCACTCGACCTGATCGAAAAGGCCGAGGCGAATAATCCCGATATGCGGGTTGATGCCGCGCCTCTTTATGTTGGACCAGGCCGAAGTGTCGAATTTACGCTGACGCCTCGGGTTCAGAACGGGGTAGTAAAAGAACTGGTTACCCTTCCAGGTGAGTTGGGTGTGTTCCACGACGAAGCTGGCGTACCGATGATTTATTTAGATCCTTACACAGGCCAGGTAATCGGAGAGCGAAATATCACCAAAGGCTTATCGGGGCGGAAGGACATTATCTGGTTTCTGTACCGCTTGCACATGACATTGGCGCTGCCTGCCAATCTTGCCGGGTTGGGTGCCCGTATTCTTGGCGTCGTGGCGCTGTTGTGGACACTTGACTGCTTTGTGTCGTTCTTTTTAACCCTGCCAAAGCCGCATCGCATTCATACGGCAACGGGCAAGTCCTGGTGGGCACGTTGGGCACCGGCCTGGTGGATTAAATGGAACGCCTGCTAAAGCTTGTGATTTAAATTGGCCCAGCGGCAATATATCTTCGGAAATGTGCAAAGTAGACATGTTCAACACACTTAATGGGTCTGAATTAAGGTCCGAATAGATAGTCTTTATCGATCGGTGGCAATCTGTTTTAAGGAATCGCTCATGTTACAGACTTACAAGCGGGTTTATCAGTTAATACTCTTAATACTCTGCACACAAAAAAGCCAGATGATCACTCATCTGGCTTTAATCGCCCCGCTAAAATCTAGCCTTCCTTAAACAACCATCATATTAAGTGGATCAGTCCACAACCCAACCCCATTTGTACCAATACCTCTGATCCGTAGCCAATAAGATTGCCCGGGTATTAAATCCGGCAGGTGAATGTGCGTGGCTGTGGTAGACCATAAAGCATGCTTCCAATTTTCCTCGACCATAGGATCTAATTGCGTTATTTGCACTTCATAACTGTAAGCCCCTGATAAGCGACTAATTTTAAGATCTATCGTGCCACTAAAAGCCCCTTGCATAATGCTAAAATCTAAAGGAGCAGGTAAGGTATCAAAGGTATTATTATGCGTGGTATCACGTCGTAAATCGTAACCGCTGGATGCTAGTTTATCAACATCCCATTGAGACGCTAACTCAAAATAAGGGGCTATGTTTTTTAATATCCCTATTAAGACAACACGACAATCATTACGATGGGACACCTTAAACTTATCTTGTGATAAGGCGTCATGATAAGCGGTTTCATAATTAGCCTGGGCAGTGGTCAAGTCACTCAAAGTTATTATGAGTGGTAACCAGGGTTCAGGATAATTAACATTCTGGGTTAAGCCAGCGACGATAACGCCGGACTTTGTTAAGAGCTCCGCGTTATTAAGACGATCAAACGCGACAATCAATTTGGGTTGCATAGATAATTCCTATCAGTTAAGAGTGATTTAAACGGCTATAGCATTAAAAATCAGTCGACTTATAGAGCACTTATCGAGGCCATCTTTATGCACGCGTCTAAAAAGGTCGCGGCCTCAGGTTTTGAGTCTAGTCTAGTTGACTGCAAATGACCAGATAAATAATTAGTATTTTCTAAAAAAGCGCATAGGCAAGAGTAAAAAAGGCTTATGACAACAACAAAAAAAGTATTAAACAGTTCGAACTAACCCTATAGTAGTAAGGCTGTAAGCAATAAGCACTTTAAGAATCAACCTATAGTCTTTAGATAGTTTGCGTTAAGCCCGTTGTGATTAAGCGATGAACAGCTTAAGGGGTTGGGCAGTCACCGTTGCCAGGCTGTGAATAGGCTTATTTTACATTTGTGTATTCCCTTGGCGCTAAACGGCTATAGACTTGTTTGAATAAGGGTATCGCCTTTTAGGGTTAATCCTTGATCCGCATGAGGGTGGAATGAAGGCCTATAGGTTTTATCATTAAGCTCCGACAAATGCTTGGAATCGGTAAATTCATGACTTTGTTGTGGAGACATGATTGTCTTGTTACAACCCACAAAAGTCACTCAATACAGATTTTTGAATGGCTCCATACCCACGGAAAGCACCCAGGCGATCGAGTAATATTTAGAAATTTAACGTTAAAGTAGCACGAACCATTCTCGGTTCAACGGGGTGTTTCATAATACCAGTCTGAGGTGAAGTACCAGCCGGGTAAGCATATTGATAGGCATAGGCAACATCGTTGGCAGTTGAGTTGAAAATATTAAAGAGATCGACTTCCAGTTTATAGTCATGCTGTTTATAACCGGCACCCAAATTGACGATACTGGTATTGCCAGCCCAATAGGTTCCCGATGGATCTAGGGGAACATCGCCGAAATGCCGCAAACGCAGGGTGCCAAACAAACCATTAGGGGCTACGATGGTCGCACCGGCACTGATAACCCTACCAACCGAATTGGGTACATACGCATTAGTTTCTCCAGTTGGGTTTGCCGCATAACGGGCAGAAGTTAACGCCAAGTCGGCATCCAGTGTCAACCAAGTGGTAGGCTTGTAGTAATTAGTCCATTCAATGCCGTAACGTTGAGACTTGCCATTAACAGTCGTTGTGCCATCATCTCCTGAGAACACCAGTTCTTGACTGCTTTGCAGCCACCACAGTGCAAGCGTACTGTTCAGCTTGGGGATAAAGTTACTGCGTATTCCGAATTCTGCACCGTGGGTCCCAGCCATCAGCGTTACAGGGCTAATAGCGCTGCCATCACCGCTAATACGGGAGCCGTCAGCAGGATTCAGTTTAAGCATCGTGCCTCGGGCATCGTTAGAATGAAAGCCTTCACCGACATTAAAGAAATATTCGGTATCGTACCAAGGGCCGAGGATAATGCTCAATTTGGGGCTTAGCATTGCCTTTGAGCGATTGCCGGAGTTGGCCGCATTGATCAAGGGATTATGTGTTGTGTTATCAAGTTGCGTAACCTCATTATTGATAAAGTCGCCCCGTAACCCGGCAATGGTACGTAATTTGTTTAGCCAATAGGTTTGATTTTTGACATAAATGCCCGCCGAGGTTTCGTTAACATTATTAAGACTGACGGTACTGAGATACTGCCTGTTAACCGTGTTATCTAACCCTAAACCCAGGATTTGATCGTTACGAACCTGCAATCCTACCGTATTGTCCATGTCAACGTTAAATAAGCGGTTGTTGCGGGTATGTTCGATTGAGCCGCCGGTTTGTACCCGATGTTCAAACTGGTGTATTTGATCACCACTAACAGGATTATTCAGATAGCCGGTAAAATTTGAAAACAAATTAACGTCATAGTACAAAGCATAGAGATTGGCCTCATTTTTCCAGTGATCGCCCTTGTTCCAGAGATTACTTGATAAGCTATAGCGGTTTGTGTTGCCACCGTCGCTTGGGTCCATCGTGCCGTATAGCCCCAGGCTACCATTATCAATGGTTGCCTGTGGAATTTGATTGGTTGCTGTCCAGCTGTTACTGTAGCCCTTGGCGTTAACAGACAGGCCCCAGTTATTCTCATTCAGACTATAGCGAACCATGCCGTTAAATTTCCTGGAGCCTTCGGGTTGTTGCCAGACCCCATTATAAGTATTAAATTCACCCGCATAGAGCAAGTCGCCATAACCCACCTTATTGGAATTAGCAACCAGCCCACGGTAATAACCAAATTCACCGCCAGTAAACTTTAAAATACCTTGAGGCAGTTTATCCATCGTAAACATTTTTGAATACCCGGCTGCTGAGAAATCGCCGACCTCTGCATAATACGGCCCTTTACCGTATTCAATATGATTGACCAATTCGGGAATAACGCTATTGATATCCATATAGCCTTGTCCATGCGCATGAGTCGGCATATTCATCGGGATACCATCGACATAAGTGGTAAAGTCTGTACCATGATCGAGATTGTAACCACGCAAGAAATATTGATTAGCCTTACCAGAGCCACTGTGCTGGGTTGCTAATACACCGGGTATTACTTCTTCCAGTTCGCCGTTACGTGACAGAGGCCGATATTCAAATTGAGCTTGATCAACTTTGCCTTGTGAAGCTGATCCCGTCATACCGAGAAGATTATTTTTTCGTCTACTACTTTTTACAGTTATTTCTTCAAGTTCTACAGGATCATTGTTATCAACATTTTGTTTGGATTTTACTGTCGTCTTGGAT
>CAIPPE010000079.1 GCA_903866825.1 uncultured Methylococcaceae bacterium | reverse complement strand
GAATAGCGCGTTGGCCAGCTTGTCCAGGTCATCGCGCTTGACGTACTGACCTGCCACCAGCACCTCTATGTGCTGCACCTTGTCGGCCAGCTCACCGTCAGTTTTCTTGAGCTGGTTAATCGAATCCTTGAGTGAATTCAATACCCATCCACCAAGGAAAGCCACGAGGGCCACCGCGATATTGAATGCAACTTGAATATCCATTTTTACCCTTAAGGAATAAGTAGAAGATTGGAAGCAGCCACGCCGCAAGTCACGCCGTTTGCAACTGTGTTGGCTGTTGCGTTGTGGTACTTAGTCATCAGCCAGTACACGCCGATGGACAGAGCAACCAGCGGGAAATATCCATGCGTGATGAGCGGCGCGACGATTGGGTTTGACTCAACTCCTATACCTGTTTTCAGTAGGTAGGCAGTGGATGCGATGTCTACTGTCTTGCAGACTGCGAAAGTGTTTGGAGAAGTGGCTACATCTTCGACTGATGCATTGGCAGAAGTAGCTAACACCAAGCCCAATAAAGAAGCTTTCAGAAGTTGGATGATGTTGGTCATTCTGACTTCTTAAGCTATTTTATATTGAATGGTTGATAAATCAAGAATAAGACCTGAGCCAGATGACACGCTAACTACCCCCGTAGATGCAGTTATTAAAACTCTGCCGACTGCTCCATTTGCAAGTACAAAAAAGAACATATTTGCAGCAGGCCTTAAATCTGATGGGATAGTAAAAATATTCCCCGTTGTCCCATTGACGGTTCCTTGCAATCGAAAAACGTTTTGACTGTCAACCGTATAACTTGCCGCAATATAAGGAGCACCAAAGTAATTGGCAAAGTCACCCATGAATGTTAATGGTGTAGGCTCGCCTAGACGACCAACGATTACACTTCCGTTTTTTATTTGCGTTCTCTGCAAAGAACATAGTGCGTATGGGAAAGCTTCTGGCGGCTTAATGTGTATATTTGGGCTTTCCAAAACCAAATTCCCAGGTTGGATAATTTGGTAATGATTTGTTCCAGCAAGAAACGCTAAACGCATCCCCAAAACGGTAAGACCTGGCAATGTATGGGTTCCGGTGCTGGTCAGTCGTACCCCATATATCGGGTCACCACCTTCAAGAAGCTCTCCACTCATACCTAAAAAGGTGAACGGACCTATGCAGTCGAGCGCATCAATGGTTCCGCTGTCAATTTGGATGTATGAGCCTGCATAGGCCGTCAGGTATCCCCCAATAAATGACCAACTGCCCACCGCCTGTGCACCCTGAATGAAGATGCAGGCGGCATTTGCATCGGTAGATGAATTAATAAAAAATGGTGCATACCATTTATTTTCTAAGTTGGATGATGTAGTAAGCCCAGCTCCAGTCGATAATGAATCTGAAATTCCAGTGTAAAGGCAATATTTAGCCCCTCCACCAAAAACCCACACGTTAATATCAAGCCAAATGTTATCTTCACTCGCAATTGAATAAATTGCTGCAAGTGAGTAGTAACCATAAACGGATACGCTTTCAAATTTATGGTAGCCAGCAGAAGATGCAGAACTTCTTCCTAGTAGCAATCCAGTTTCTGGGACAGCTCCAGCGGCGGTAATTATTCCTAAGTCTGAAATTTTACAGCCGATACATCCTTTTAAAGATATAACCGCAACACCAGTATGCTGGGCATAAATTGAAGATACAGCCTCACGAGTTGCGCTAATTCCAATGTAATTTCCAGCACCACACAAACTGACACCTGATGCCATAACAATAGGCGCTGTTGTTTTATATTGCCCTGGAGGTATAAATACTACCCCCCCAATAGTTGCCATTGCATTAATGGCAGCTTGAATTCCCAGAGTGCTATCCACAACGCCAGTTGGATCAACAGCGACACCTGATACACCATTGGCATAGAAGTCCAACACACTCACACTCTCCCGAGCCTTATCCTGCAGCGATCGTGCTATTGCTCCTATG
>CAIPPE010000078.1 GCA_903866825.1 uncultured Methylococcaceae bacterium | reverse complement strand
GTTGTGGCAATGACCTGTTTATGTATTATAAACTGGCAGCCCCCACCAGCGATCCTTTTGGTGCCTATGAAGACTTAACGTTACCCACACCTAAGAGTTTAGCGCTTAACAGTGTCGCAGCAACGCCATTGTCAAATTATAACCAATGTACTTCTTCTCCCGCAGTATTAACATTTACCGCCAGTCCATCTAACAGCGCCACTACCTCTAGCAGCGTCACGCCCTCTAACAGCGCGATTCCCTCTTTTAGCTCCAATCCCACTTCAATCACAAGTGGGTCGACATCTGTATTAACATGGACCTCATCCAATGTCACCTCCTGCGTGGGAGCAGGAGCATGGAAAGGGCCGCAAGCAACATCAGGCACGTTTACCACTCCAGCACTGAATAGTACAACCCTTTACACTTTGACTTGCACCGCTACTGATGGAAGCACCGTTACCCAGAATGCTACTATAAATGTAACCTCGCCAGTTCCTACTGCTGCATCAAAGATGGGTGTAAATTTAAGTTTCGTAGACGACTGGAATGACAGACAACTCATGTTTATTGACGTTATGAAACAGGCACGTGGCTTTGCCTCCTTAAACTGCCCATGGGATCCCGTTAACTGCCCAGTGCCTTTAGACGCGAATGGCTGGCCAACAACTGATTTTGGAGTGTTCTTTATCACCAATGCCTACGACCCACTTTCACGCCCACTGCCTACCACTTATCCCAGCATGTTTGGCACCTATAAGTTGAGCTTTACGGGTCAAGCTACCGTAAGGGCTTACAATTTTGGTCTGATTCAAAATCAGGTATATAATTCTTCAACCAACACTACTACAGCTGATGTACTTATAAGACCCTCTGATAGTTATGTTGCACTGACCTTCTCAAATACCGCCAATGGCGTTCAAAATATAAAACTCCTACGTCCGGGTTATTCACTGAGCACCAATCAGGTCTTTACTTCAGAGTTTTTAAACGCGCTAGCTCCTTTTAGTACTCTACGGACAACGGATGCCCAGTTAACTTATGCAACTAATGGCGCTTCCTGGGCGACTAGAAAACCAGTCTCTGACCCAACACAACAAGATTCACGCGGAATAGCTTGGGAATATATTATCCAACTCGCGAATACCACAGGCAAAGACATCTGGATCAATATTCCTGATCAAGTAAATTTAAATGATACCACAGCTAATAACTATGTCATCCAGTTAGCAACCTTACTCAAAAACAACTTAAACCCCAACATCCATGTTTATGTGGAGTACAGTAACAGAATTATACAAGACAACGTTAACATGGCGGCTGCCATCTCTGATGTTTCTTCTGGAACCGATACAGGCCTTAATTACGATAACATAAATAATCAATGGTATTGGGCATACCGAAGAGCAGCCCACCAAACATTAAAAATTAGCCAATTATTTGCAGAAGTGTTTGGTCCAGCGGCAATCAACTCCACAATAAGACCTGTCCTGACTTCAGTATCTATTCAACCCTATTTTGCAGAGGATTCACTGAGATACCTCAACACAAATTTTGGAGCTCCTAGTCAATATCTTTATGGCATTGGTGGTGCGCCTTATGCTGCACCTGCAACTAGTTATACAGATTTGAACGGTTTGTTTGCCGCACTTCAAACCGGTTTAAACAGTATTTTGCCTGGCTTTTCTGGATTCCCCTCATACAATGGTGGCATAGCTTATAGCGGTGTACAGTTCAAAACGTTAGCCAATTATTATGGACTGAAAACATTAATGTATGAAGGTGGTCTCAATCTATCAGCCTACGAATACAATTCCGGTCTTGTTGAATCAGCCAAAGGCGATGCTCGAATTAATCCTATAGTACAGGCAGAATTAGCAGATGCAATAGGCTGTGGTAATGATCTGTTTATGTATAGCAAATTAGCGGCTTCAACTACCGACGCCTTTGGCGCCTATGAGGACTTGACCTTACCCACCCCACAAAGCACCGCACTCAACACAGTAGCAGCCACACCTTTATCAAATTATAACGTATGCTCAACAACAACAAATCAGTTGTATATTCAGTAATCCTTTCTAAATAGCACCTGCATCACTTTCAGTTGATGCAGGTGCTAATCAAGCACTTCCGAACCGCTTGGTTCAAAAACTTAAAATCCGATTTATAGCATCAAAAATCAACTGAGGCGCTAACGAGTCAAGACATTGGCTACGACTTTGCCGGTGCCTGTCACAGCCCTCTAAATGACAAGGAACGCAATCAGCTACCCCTTGAATCAGGGTGATATTGTTGACCATCTGACTGCCCACTTTATAAAATGGATTGATATTTTCTCTATAACCCAAAGGCCAAGGCGCCCACTTGACCGGATTCGTGGGTCCAAAAAGCACAATTACTGGTGTACCCGTTGCCGCTGCCAAATGAGTAATGCCTGTATCTGGACCAATATATAATTTTGCTCCGGCAATAATGGTAGCCAACTGCGCCAAAGATACTTGACCCGCCAGATTAATGACATTATCGGGTAGTTGTTGCTGAATGTGGGAAACATAATCAAGTTCTTGCTGAGCTGGACCACAAGAAAGTACAACATTTAGGCCTAAGCTATTGATATATTTTCCCAACGCTATCCAGCCATCAACCGTCCATTGCTTATAGGTCCATTGCGGATGAGGATGCAATACCACATAAGCTGTTTTTTCAGCTAAGAAAGGATAACGTGTTAACAACTCTTGACGACTATTATCTTTTGGAGGAACCAATGTAAAAGAGTGTGGTACGTTGATTAAATCCAACAGCTTTAAGTGCTGCAATACCGTATGGGTATCAACATTATCAAACTCTACCCAACGCTGGATAAAATAGCGTTTCCACCAATCTTTAAAAATTTTCTGAGGGACGGCAGACACCCGAAGCGAAGATGCTATTAATGCATAAATAAAAGGTCGATCTCCAGTCTGAGTAACCACAGCCAGATCATAACGCCTAAATAACTGCTTAAGTAAAACAAACAGTTCTGCCCGACTGGGGCGATTAGGCGTTGTGATAATATGACTGATATCTGAATTACCTTCGAGCATTGCGGCGGCGTTTTGATACACCAAAACATCTAGCTGAGCATCAGGATAAGCTTGTCGCAACCCATGTATGAGAGGTGTTGCCAGCAATACGTCGCCCAGGTATTGCATGGCAATAACCAAAACTTTCGACGGCTTTGGTTGCAATGATTGACCGTTTTCCATTCAACGCTCGTTATACATCAGCCCCATTTAACCAAAGGTCATGTTTATTACATAGACTCAACGCATAAATGGGACCTTTATAGTCATGAAGTGTAAACGTAGAAATTGCAGTTGTCTCTTTGGTAGGATCAAACAAATGCTCCTGCAAAAATTTATAGTTTTGATCCAATAAGACATGCTTAACAATATAATGTTCGTAACCTTTCATTTCATGACCCGTTACAACGGTTACCAACACTTCTTCGCCAGTCTTCTTTATTTCAATATTGGGTAAGTGTGTTGCGACTTTTCCACTCCAACGACCCGGCTCATCTTTTGTATAATAAATATCAGCGGCTGCTGGCAGTTTAATACTTTCTGCGACTGACACTGCAGGCGCAATAACACCTGTTGCGACACCGACTACACTTAAACGAATAAAATCACGACGTTCCATTACATTCTCCACTGTTTAATTAATGAATAGCGAAGGCTATTCGACCAAGATATTAGATTTCTTTTATTTTTTGCAGAGTTAAAATCTTTGAAACTCCCTGCAACACTAAAGGAGCGCCACCTATTGCAACTGCATCAACCAAACAATACCAGGCTGCTACACCGCTAGGTGGATTACCTTGCGGTAAGTGTAATACCGGATCAATTGCAGCCCATTTCCAGGTGCCCTCTGCTGTACCGATTAACTCCAGCCAGGTAGTAATAAAAAAAGCCGCCAAATAAACCATAGGCGAACGGCCTTTAAATAAATAAATTAAAAATACGCAAAATAATAAAGCACCTACAGTATCGCCTTGTTCAGCAAAGCCGCTAATTCCCCATAAGGACCATAAGCCGCAGACGGCAATAACCAATGTGGTAATTTCTCGTGCAAAGGTTAAAAACAACCCAGAACGCGCTAAAGCAACCGCTGTTAAATATACCATGCCATGTCCCGGCGGCACATAGGCTGGCACATTACCAAAACGATAGGTATAGCCCCCCATAAAAGGCGAAGCAAAATGCTCGCCTATCGTTGCAAAAATGACGGCGATCACTACCTGCATTCTAACTTCCTTATTTTCACCCAATAACAGGCCAATCAAGAATACCCAGCCGCTCACCCCTAAGGCATTTTGTTTTTCTATAGAAGCTGTTGCATCACTGATTAAACAGATTGCAACACACAAAAAGGTAAACACTGCTATAAAATAATCCCGTTTTTTATGAGGATATGCAATATTAGGATGTGGAAAATGGCGCAGCACAATTACCTCTTTAGAATTCTATTATTTAAAATTTCAAAAACCGTTATCACTTTAGAATCTATCCTTCATTATCAACTGTTCTCTTCCACAAAACTGAAGCACACAAAGCAGCGATCATTAGCCCATAGAATGAATTAGTATATTTTAAGGTAAGCACTTCCAGACTGATTGCGGTAATCATTATTCCCAATACCAGGCTAAGCCCCATTGCACTAGTACCTCTAATTTCATGAACTGGGGATTTAAGGCCTCGAATAAAGACCACCGCAGGCACGCAAAATTCCAGCAATACGGCAATCAAACCAAAAATCCCTGAACGCACCATATTAGCAAGATATTCATTGTGAGACCCGACCTGTCCAAACTGATTAATAGCTTCCTGGGAAAATGTCCTTTGAATTTCAGGTAGTATGAGTTGTGCTTGGTAGCCTAAATCGCCATAACCAACGAAAGGGCTTTGCTTAAATAAGATCCAGGACATTTGCCAAAATGAAAGTCTCAGGCCTGCAGATGTATAGGTATTGGACTTATTTATCCAAGCGATCACTTCAGTGTAAATACTATTTATTCGTGTATGAAAAGCCTCCACAAAAAAATATAAACCCAAGATAACGATGATGGTCATTATGATAGAGCTAAAAATCGCTGCTTTACTTCTTTCTTGCCAATGAATGATAACCCACAACATTAACATAGCGGGTTCGGCAATCCAGGCTCCGCGGGTCTGGGATTTAAATTCCAGATAAAACCCCGCTAAAACACCCACGTACTTCAGAAGCCTTAAAGGGACACTGTCCTTATTAAGCGCATCTATAGAAAAAAAACATAAAAAGCCTAATAACATGGTGTAAACACCAATCGTATTGGGATCAACAAAGTAAGTACCAAATCGACCCTCGGCCCACGTTTCTTTAGGCGCAGGGAAGAAATACACAAACAAGAAAAGAATTATTAAGGAAAACGGACAAATATATTGGAACACCTGCACGAAATTAACTTTCTTTCTCAATAACAATAAAAAAACAGGTGCGCCCAGCAAAACTCTAAGTGGTCCATCATAGGGCTTAAAAATAAAACTTTGCCGTAATACTTGCGTAATAAGAATAGCCAAAAAACCAGCCGACAGCGACAGCACAACAGCCCATTCCGTTGGGCCAATATTTTTAAGTGTCCACGTTGATCTAGGCTGTCGTACAAAATGCAGTAATGCAATAGCAGCTAACACAAATGCTAGCGTATTTGTCCAGCCTCTTAACGTTAAATAAAGCAAAGAAAAAAGCGATAGTGCAGAAACTAATAATGCATTCTCTATCCAGGCTGATTGATCGTTATTAATTATAAAATTTGTTTTCATACAAACAACCAGGCTATGACTGCATAACGACTCAATTTTCCTGCCAAAATAATTAGACATGAGGACACCAGAGGCAACTTTAACCAGCCCCCAGCAAAACAGAAAGCATCGCCAATGATGGGTAACCATGAAAAAAACAAAACCCAGATACCCCGTTTCTTAACGACATTTAAAGCCTTTTGCTTGTTTTCTGGTAAAAGATTTGCCACCGGAAATTTCTTTGCTGCCAGCAAACCTAAACCCCAGGTAGTTATTGCACCTAATGTATTGCCGATCGCTGCTAAAACAACTAAATAACTCACATTATAATGGCCTTGTGACACCATATAGGCTAAAACAGCCTCAGAGCCACCTGGAGCAATAGTTGATGAGATAAAGGCGCTTAAAAACAGCCCCCAGACGCCACTGAATGTTTCCTGCATTTATTTATCCCAAAAAAAAACCCGTGCCGACATGAACACAGGGTCTTCATTTGTACGCTGCTTTATTTTTCGGGCAGTACTTTATCTTTATTTGAACCTGCCAGCTTAACCAGGCGAGACACCTGATTAACGAGCCATTCAATTAAAGCCCGAATATTATCGAGAACATAAGCAACAACCTCTGATGGACTCATGCCCTTAAATTTGCGCGCCAGAAAAGGAGCCACCAGCAAACCTAATGCTAAACCAATCACTGTAACGCCAGAAATAAGTGATTCATCTTGAGGTTGAACAGCTGGTTTAACTGCTGCTGTCGCTGGAGTTGCGACAACAGGCGGAGCTTTTAAAGCCGCTGCTTCGGCTTTTTCAGCCTTGGCTTCCAGCTCAGGCAAGGTAGCCTTATAATCGTCCGCAACAACAAAGGCAGTAACCCCTGGAATACTAGGTAAATCGCCGTCACCCTTACCGACTTTTAGCTGGGCTTTCATGCCCTTTTCCATATGCTGGGCAATATCGCAATGCACCAGATAGGTTTTATCCCCAGGCGGCAGGATTAATGTGCCTGAAATTTTAGATGGGCCTGATGCCTCTATATGAAACATCCCTTTTGGGTATAAATATTTTGGTAAACCATGCATCATCCATTGATGTCGTATATTGTCTTCATTGACAAAATGAACCGTTAACTTGGTACACGGTTTAAAATTAAATTCTTGAGTATCAAAGGCAAACATTCTGCCTGGAAATTTTTCGGCGTATTTATGCCCCGCATGAACCGTAATTTCTTTGGTTTCAGAAATACGATCACATCCCCCCGGCAACGTGCTGGTATTTTGTCCCATCACCATACCACCGGCCATGTCCATCAAGTGGCCATCTCCGTGATCCATCAGCATACCATCATGCTCTTCATAGTCCACAGCCATAACCGACGCAGAAAACAAAGCAATCAGTACTCCAACTGATAAAAACTTCACCATTATCTAGTTCCTCTTTTACTTGACATAAATTAACGCTATTTTAGCTCAATTACCTGTCAGTGTGCTAAAAGCACAAATAATTTAACCAATTCTTATAATGAATCAGGTTGATGTTACGCAATAACCTTAGTTAACTTATAAACCGGGTTTATAGTTGTTCTGGATAAATGCGTAACACCGGATCATTACTTAACTTTTGATACTTGTAATCACTTCATCGACTTTACGTTTAAAGCCCGCATTAGACAAATACAGTACATACAAACCCGCTAAAGCGAAAAATGCATAAAGCAACAGGTTGTTTTTACTGACAGGCTGACCACCACCGGCTTTAAAGCCCATGTGAACGTCTAAACGCTCACCTTGCGTGCGATTTTCAGTATCTGCTGGATCTGGCACCAGGGTAATATGAATTAAATACTGACCTGCTTCAGCTACACCATTTGGCAACTCTAAATTAACTGAGCCTTTTTTATGTTTTGCACTGGGTAAGAAAAATACTTGCTTACCTTCAGGCTCTTTAGTAACCTCAAACTCGACCAGCATATTTCTATATTTCATATCCTGATAGTCAAAAACCAGCTGTGTCAGTGTGTTGGTACCTGGCAAATTACCGCAAAATTCTTCCGCTGGAAATGCATTAGGCTGATAAGCAGTATAATGAATCCAATGAGTTGGCTGTAATTCAAATTTACATTGGTCTGTATCAGTTCCGGCTGCTCCACCATGCGCCCATAGCGTCGCAGAAAACATCAATCCTAAAAGTGCTAGGAAACCCTTTCTAATTAGTTGTACTCTATTCATAATACCTTCCCATTATTGCTACATAATTATTATTATATGAAATTTTTAATGCTCTTTTTATGTTTGATTACATCGAAAAAAGTTGCACTTGCTATATTCCAACCTACAGCAATGCCAACTCTAGCACACACCCCCATCTAAATAAAGGAATTGATAGGAATCTAATCAAAACAGTCATTGCATGAGAAAATGACAATGCAACAACTGCGCTATTGCTATCCAACCCTACTTTTCGTAGACTTAAGCTAACTTATTTTAAACGGAGCCCCAAAAACATGTCATCGTTGACTACCTCAAAAGCATGGATAGCTTTACAAACCCATTACAATGAAACAAAAAACTATTCAATACGTGACGCTTTTAAAATCGACCCCGATCGATTTAACAAGTTCTCTATTAATTTTAATGAAATCCTTTTTGACTATTCAAAAAACCGAATATCAGAGGATACTGTATCCTTATTATTAAAACTTGCAAGCCAAGCTGAGCTAAAAGAAAAAACTGAAGCATTATTCTCTGGTGAAAAAATAAATACCACTGAACATAGAGCTGTTTTGCATACCGCCTTACGTAATCGAAGCAACCAGCCTGTTTATGTTGATGGCCAGGATGTGATGCCTGATATTAATAAGGTTTTAAGCAAAATGCGTACTTTTTGCGAGTCAGTCCGTTCTGGCCAATGGAAAGGCTACACTGGCAAGGCGATCACCGATGTGGTTAACGTAGGTATAGGTGGCTCGGGTTTAGGCCCCAAAATGGTGTCTATGGCGCTCACGCCCTATAGTTCCAGTTCACTAAAAGTTCATTATGTGTCTAATATTGATCAGACCAATATCATTGAGGTCTTAAAGTCATTATCACCCGAAACGACTTTGTTCATCATTGCATCAAAAGTTTTTAACACCCAAGAAACCATGATGAATGCAAAGTCAGCAAAACGCTGGTTTCTTGAGACCGCTAAAGACCCAGAGACCGTCGCTAAACATTTTGTGGCTATTTCCACCCATGCAAAAAATGTCTCCGATTTCGGTATCGACACCGACAATATGTTTGAATTTTGGGATTGGGTCGGCGGCCGCTATTCTTTGTGGTCAGCGGTGGGTTTATCCATTGCCCTGTACATTGGTATGGATAACTTTGAAGAGCTCTTACAAGGCGCCTATGAAGCGGATCGTCACTTCTTTGAGACCCCTTACGAGCAAAATATCCCGGTCATCATGGGATTACTCGGCATTTGGTATAATAACTTCTACAACGCAGAATCCCACGCCTTATTACCCTATGATCAATCCATGCGTTATTTTGCGGATTATTTTCAACAGGGTGACATGGAAAGTAATGGCAAGGGTATTGATTTACAGGGTGAGAAGGTTGATTACAACACCGGGCCGATCATTTGGGGACAACCCGGTACCAATGGTCAGCATGCGTTTTTTCAGTTAATTCATCAAGGTACTAAGCTGATCCCGTGTGATTTCTTGGCAGCGGCAAACAGTCATTATAAATTACCCGAACACCACGATATTTTAATTTCAAACTTCCTGGCTCAACCTGAAGCCTTAATGAATGGCTTAACGGCTGAAGAAGTCAAACAGAGGTTATCACCAGAAGAACAAACAGATACCTTGTTGGTTGCTTCGAAGGTGTTTGAGGGCAATAAACCGTCAAACTCGTTCCTTCTTAAGAAAATGACGCCTAAGACACTGGGTTCATTACTTGCTTTTTATGAACACAAAATATTTGTTCAAGGTGCTATCTGGAATATAAATTCCTTCGATCAAATGGGTGTAGAGTTAGGTAAAGTATTAGCCGGTGTTATTTTACCCGAGCTAAAAAATGATGACGTCATTACCAGTCACGACAGTTCAACCAATGCACTGATTAATAAATACAAAGCATTAAGAGAAGAGTAATTGGTTACTAGTTATAGCGGAGTGACTTTAACAGGCTGTGTTGTCGCTTGAGCCACTCCGTCCTTGATGTATCAACACTTTTCCGGACACATGGTTAAGTGGGGTGGTGTCGAGAAACTTAACACAAGATGAAAGAATAACAAGAACAGGTAATTATAAAACTTAGTGATTCTGAATATATTGAGCATATTTTAATATCATGCAAACGATTGAAACTGTATTTGTTGAAAAAATTGATTTAGAGTTGATTGAAAAAAATGTGCCTTTGCACGCTAGGCCATTCAGTGTTGCTATTGCATGGATGAAAGCATACGGATTGTCAGGTGATATATTAGCACCTGAATTATGGGCGCCATTGATGGTTATTTATCACCAACTTTATCCAACAGGCGATTTTTCAATGCCTCGTTTGCTTGAAGGCTTTGTTGGCTTTAGAGATAGAGCGTACATCGCTAGTGTGAATATTGTATTTGGAACTCCTTCCATTGACCCGCTAAAATGTATCGATATTTCAGCAACAGAATTAAATGTCATTTGGTGGAATGATCGTTTACAAGTCTGGCGAGCAATTTACTCAGTCGCTGATCTTTGGGATTTTGCTTATAGTGTAAATGATTTAAGCGGACAATCTCCAAGTGCTGATCAACTTTGGACATATGCAAAGTCCGCAATAACCTCGACTTCAATGACGCTTGTCAACGGTGGTTTACACGTCGATTCAGTTGTTCAAAGTGCCTGCCTTACTGCCGAACTTGCTATGAAGGGGATGTTAGCATTTACCGGATATTCAGAAGATAAGATTAGAGCATTCAATCATCGCTTATCGGATTTGGCGGAAGCCGTTATTTCTTATCAGTCAAACAATAATGATGAACTCTTAAAATTGGCTTGTTCTAGCTTTCCTGACTACGTTAAAACGCGGTATAAAGATCATGAATTATCCAGAGTGCAATTACTTACTCTTGGAATGCGTGCCCAATTTGTTGCTGCAGAGGCTCTACGACGAGCGTCTGATCGCAATCTTGCACGCGAAATAGAACAGGGGAATGACTCAATTCCTCGGAAAACTTGTAATATTTAATGGTATAAGTTTAAAATCTAATTGTAGATTATTTTACATAAAAGCATTTAACGCACCTTAGGTTTTTTGTTTCTATTAGTGACAGCAATGGCTAGTATTGCAGGCGTTGATTTAGCTTAACCGTCGGGCCGCTATTGGCACAACCTTGCCATTCATTTATGACAAACTTACCTCCGACTTATCTGATTAGCCAAAATATTACAACAAATCCTATAGCAAACTTTCCAACACCATCCATCTACCCAATCACCTACACAAAAAAGGCGGAGCTCTCACCCTGCCCATTTCCTCAATTCCCTACACTTACCTCTAATTCACAAAAATAGTCAACAGATTACTCCAGGCAATAACGGGGGTCATAGCAAGGTTATGATTGCAAAAATAAAAATGTCGAAGTCTGTCATTTTATGGGTGACAAGCATCAAATTACTATAGGCATAGAATCTAACTTTTGGCCAATAAAGAACAATAAAGCGACTGTTACTAATTGGCCTGAATAATATTGATTTCAGGCGAAATGCCAGCTACTCTTGCAGCCTTGCAGAAGCTTTTATCAAAGGTATGCATGACGGCAGAACCACAAACAGCAAGATGTAAAGAGTCTTCCCAATCACTATTATATTCAACAGGTTTACAAAGTTCTTCAATTGGAACAGCGGGCCCATCGTACTTAAGCATGCCCATTAAGT
>CAIPPE010000077.1 GCA_903866825.1 uncultured Methylococcaceae bacterium | reverse complement strand
GGGATATGTCATTCCCATGGCGAATAACAGGTCTTGCGGGAATGTCTTCGGCCTGAATTTAAAGGGATTTTTTCCGACGGTGCTCCATTTTATAATGTGCCTGTATCGCTCCCAGAGCTGG
The DNA here is from genome assembly GCA_903866825.1 of uncultured Methylococcaceae bacterium. Lineage (GTDB taxonomy): Bacteria > Pseudomonadota > Gammaproteobacteria > Methylococcales > Methylomonadaceae > Methylobacter_C. The sequence continues at coordinate 2,253 of CAIPPE010000077.1, read as the reverse complement.
GGGAACAGGGCGTGTGTTATAAAAAGATTATTAAAAAGGGGGTAATAATATGGATCTGGCGAGTTTAGTCTTAAGGCTTGGATTGGGCGGGATGTTTTTAGCGCACGGGTTACAGATGGGTTTCGGTCTATATCGAGGGCCCGGCGTTGCCGGATTTTCAAAGATGCTTTCAGGGATGGGATTCGCGGCAGCTACCTTCTGGGCATACGTATCGGCATAGTACTCAACCTTTGCAAGGGTAACCAGTTGAATCGGTGTCTTTCTTTTCATGGAACTGACTGGATGATTATTCCAAGTTTCCTTGAATTGAAGTAATTCAGTTCTCAATCTAACAAGTTATAACATGTTAATAGCAATTTATTAGTGCCTAACTAAGATGTAAATTAAATATTACTAACATGTTAGTTGAGGCTAAGTAGGGTGTTACCTGTCAATGATTAAGTACTGAACAATCCAAACGTTGAATGAATGCACTGTGGAAACCTTATACTCTTTCTTGAGCCTGTTAATGACGTTAATGTAAAAGGATAGACCACGAAGCTTCACATCTACCCAATAACGCTCCACCCGCTGGTTGTCTATTGACCTAACAGGTTCTATAATTGACCCAAAATGCTGTAAGAAACGACATGGAGCAATGTTCTCGAAACCAGCATCGACACGCATCTTCCGAGGAAAACCTCTTTCACGAAATGTAGTACTCTTCACCAGTGCATCTAGAAGTAGTTTTGATTGCCTTCGTGTGAATGCTTCGAGGACTATGCACTCTCGAGAGTAGCCGTCAATTATAGCATAAATAACGATACCTGAATTATACCAGGTAAGATAAATTAGGTTTTAATAGAGTGTTAATTAACTCTAATTTAAAATTTATTACGATGTCATTTATAGGTTGTTAATATATTTATTACGATGTTATTTATAGGTTGTTAATTTATTAATTACATTACCAGAGACAACCCCAAGTTTCAGGTTACAGTCAGCATGCCAGCAAAATCCAGGACCATACAAAGGATAAGGAAACCGAAGGTGTTTTGGTCCACCAAATCTCGTGATAGACTCCTTATTTCTTTGATGGTCGACTTCACGTAGACACTCTCGAAGTCTACGCTCGCTCACCGACCAACCAAGAGTGTTCATGTGTCCTCGTAGCATAAGCAACCCACGAAAGTCAGCGTAATCACGAACGTATCCAATGACTGCGGTCACCAGTTCATTATTAGTTGGAACATGACGCTCAGTGATATGAAATTGGTGACGACTAACCCAACTACGAAGCTTTCCTCGTGAGATGTCGAATGCTCGACCGATAGCGGCCCACGAGAGACCTCGAGCTCGCATTGATGACACTGAATCGATACTCAATTCGTGATTCTTGTCCATTTTTTCCTGCCTGACTATGGTGAATAAAAAGTTAATCGGTATTTCTCATTTAATTAAATAAGAAGAATGTCAATACCTGTCAGATGTTGAAGGTTAAGCCATCTCAAAGATCTCGATGACGTCGAGCATTTTATCTTGATGACGTCTAGCCTTCATCTGAACCCTTAAGGGGATAGGAACAAGATTCATAATTTCTGTTCAGCCCCAAAGGGATAAAACGCGTATAAAATATCTCTAAAAGAAGTCTTAATGGAGGCTTGTTTAAGGCTTAATTAAGGCTTAACTTGCGCGGAGAGAAGGGGCTTCGGCTTTGCACCAAAAAAAATTAAGGCCAAAATAAGAAAAAATGGGGTTGAGAATGCTAATTAAGGCCAATATAAGCTTAAATAAGCTTAATAAGGCCCTAATAAGCCTTAATAGATGCTTAATAAGACCTAATTTAGCCAGAAATCACGCCATACAGAAAAAGCTCACGTCGCCCGTAATATTTTTTGTATTTGCAATAAAAATAGTTTCTTTTAAATCTCGACCATGTCTTTACACGTCATCTGAATTCAAGACGTACGACCTAGATGAGTACGTTATAACCTCGCTTTAGGGTTTCCGTGACCCCCTTCAGTCGCTACCATGATTCGATCACCTTCTTGCTGTTTGTGCGTACGTTACGCTACCTCCGCACCTCACAAGGTTTGATTTCGTTCCTCACAGCGGCCATTGAGTACTTACATACCACACAAATTCTTTTGGCTTCAGCTCCTTGAGTTTGTTGAATCTGAAAACCTGAACCGGATTTTCGAAGGAGAACAAAACTTATCGGATGAAAACGGACGAAAACGAGATAGAAAGCACATGAAAGTTTTTCCGTCTGCT
>CAIPPE010000076.1 GCA_903866825.1 uncultured Methylococcaceae bacterium | reverse complement strand
CTTTCAGAACTCAACTCTTGTGGCCGTTACCGCGAAAATGATGTAAAGATTGGCGACTTTGTCCGCATCAATCTTCCACTCGATCACTATCGCAAATTGGATATCCTTGCTAAAAATATTCATCCTAGCTGGTTAGAAACTACTTACGATATTGTGAAAGAAAAATGACCAAATTAAAAATTGTAACACCATCGTCAATGTTGATCGAAAAAACAGCCGGTAGGTTTGCCGCTGAAATGTTTGAAGCTATGCGATCGAATGGCGTCAAGAATTGCAACATCAAAAATAAGCAAATCAATTTACTAAAGTATAAAAACAATCCAAGAGCATTCGCTAATGCTCATCTTGAGTTGTTCATCGAAGATGCTACCAAATTTCTGACAGAGCTTTTGGGCAAAGATCATATCCCGGCTGATCAGAAGCAGATCATTTACGACGCTCTAATGGAGCGTGTAAACGATGAAGGTTTAGACCAGATTGCAAAATCAACGGATGGTTTGCTACCGCAGTTTGAACAGACTGTCTTGTATAAACCGGACGATGAGAAACCCAAACCCATAATTGTCAACACTACCGATATTGGCTCTGCATTGAAAAAGGTTAACTGATCATGGCTAAGATGCCTGTTGAAAAACCATTAGCTAAAAGTGACGTTCCGGCTAGTCCAACTGTCAATGCTGAATATGATGCTAGAGAACGTCGCTATAGGGCCGAAGAGGCTTTGCGCGACATTGAGCGAGCAGAGAAGCACAAGAAAGATAAAACGTTGATGAAAGATGTTAAAGCTTGCGCAAAAGAAAAGATGAAGACGTATGACAAACTTTAATGGCAAGCCATTGGGCGATTATAGCTCCGATCAGCTCAAAATGATATTAGGCCATATGGCTGATGTTTTGAAAAGTAGGGATATTGCAAGTCAACATTCTAAGTTTAATCGCGATATGAATGTCAATGGTGTTGTTAGAAAAAAAATGGAATTTCCACCAGTCAATCCAAATTTTACAAAACTTAAAGAAGAAATTGAAAACGAATTGAGAGGTAGAAGTTAGAATGAATCATTCTATCAATAATCCGGCTAAAATATTGCACGATCTTCTTTTAGCTGACAACGTAGATATAGAGAAAGCGCAAACTTTCGAGACACAAAGACAAGCAAGTTTTAATGATTTAAAGCAATTCGCAATATGTTCAGTTGATAATGAAACATCAGCTTTTCGCAAATTGGCCGACTCGATAAAAATGTATGCTGATGGATCTAAAATAAGATTTCATATACTTGCGGCTACTGGTCATTATGACAGCAATATTGATCTTTACAAATATGTTTTAGTCAGAGCTGTTAAAGATATTCTTTTTGAACAAAATGCTGAAATTGTTAGATATGATGTATTGATTGAAAAGGTGATCGAAAATGTTTAAGCAATTTATGAACACAGGTTCGCTTAAATCATTAATGCTTTTCGAAAATGAAGGCTCTGCTAGGGATCAAGTAAGAGCCGCATTGATGGCTGAAACTCAGGTGTCGGCTATTTCAGATCATCAAAAAGAAAGCATCAATGAACAAGCTAAGGAAGTTAAAGAAGAAATTGATAATAAAGACGTTGATGAAACGACTAACGAAGAAAAAGAAGTTGAAAGTGAGACAATAGCGACTGAAGAAAATTCAGAAGAGAAAGCCAAAGAACAACGCAAACAAGAGCGTATGCAGCAGCGCATCAATCGCATCACTGCTGAGAAGAAAGCGGCCGAAGATGAAATCGCTGCTTTGAAAGCTCAGCTTGCTGCCAATCCCGATAAGGCTTTGACTGATGAAGAGGTAGAACGTAGAGCCGAAGCTAAGGCTGCCGCTAAGTTTGCTGAAAAGCAATTGGAGCAAGCACAGAGGGAATTTCAGGAGTCGTGCGATAGGTTGCAAGCTTCAGCTGTCAAAATCGATAAAGAATTTGACGTTAAAGTGGGCGAAATGGCTGCTGAGCTTGGACCTATTCCGAGTCGCATCATTGGCATTCTAGACGACTTCAAGAACGGTGCTGAAGTCTTGAATTTTATGGTCAATGATTTAGACAAAGCAGGAGAAATCTACAAGCTTCAAAACAAGCCTGAAAAACTAGCTTTGGCGCTGAAAGAAATTGCAGATAGCTTGAAGCCTAAACCTAAGCCTATCAGCAAAGTTCCTGATCCAATCAAGCCTATCAATGGTAGTCGTACTGTATCAAATGCCATTACCGAAGACGACGCGAAGAATATTGACAGCTACGTTGCCAAACGACGACAGCAAATGATCGATAAGCGTAAGGCTGGTGGTATGCTGTGAGTAGAAATGGTCCATTTGAAGTGTCATTTGGGTAAAGTACGCTTAAGTGTGGGCATAAATTTGCATCTGCCCACACTTTACCTATTTACAAATCGCTTTTTTTGTCTTAGCTCTGAGTTTCAAGCGTCTTGGTTCGCTTCGTAAACCCTGTCTTTGCCTAGAACCTTCTTAGTCAGGTTAATGACTATTGATAGCTCGCTAAAATATCTGTTTCGAGCAACAGATAAAATCGAAATATCAATATTTTCATTCTGATTAATTGAAGGATCATTAAAGGGGGAGAATACGTATCCAAATACAAATGTATCTATGTATCCATCTGGGAGCAACTCTGCTCCGCAGT
>CAIPPE010000075.1 GCA_903866825.1 uncultured Methylococcaceae bacterium | reverse complement strand
CTTGTTCTTGCCTACCTTAAGCTCCAGCCACAAACCTGAGTAGATACCATGTCTTCTGGGTATAAATAAATCAGACACACCAGCTTTCATTCCCATACGCTTTAAAATAGCAGCATTAGCGTAAGTGCGTTTACCTTCTTGCACAAAATGATAAAAAGGTAAATCAGTTTTTGCAATCAACCAATCACAAATCTGTATTTGTGCGATAGTCTCGTCATTTAGCTTCATGCGTAATATCCAAGCCTTATTCTGGATTGCAAGTCTTTCAAACGATTAATGCCTATTTGCGTCGCCCATGTGCTATCAGCCATTTCTTTTGCAGCACTTTCAAAGTTTCCGCCATCAAGACACACAATCATCTTCTTAAAGTTGATAAGGCCATTTACGCCTAAGTTAAATGCCATTTCAATCAACGCACCTTGGCGAACATAATTCTGCTTGTTATACCAATCGAATTTTCCAAGCTCAGATTTTAAATCTTTAATGTCATTTGCCAAAAGATAAAAGCATTCGTCAACTGATAGACCTTTACCTTTTTTAGCATCCAGGCAACGGCCAATGCCAACACTCACATAGCCAAGCGTATCCGTATACGCGAACCGCTTTATCCCTTCATGCTCAACTATCTTTGAGATAAGCTGTTCATCAACCCCATTACTCGGCGGATAAAGTCCTTTGCTTTGCATTAGTCTACCTCACTATCTTCTTCTGGTAATTGATAAACTACCGTCTTTTTCTCTATTGCTGCTTTTGTTTGTTGTAAGTCAAATATATAAAACTCAATATACAACACACTACCAATCAAGATAAGCAATGTAATTATGAAAAGTAAAGATTTCTTCATTGGATAACCTCCTAGGTTTTAGTGAGTATATATTAATTATGACGCTTATATAATATTTTGGCTTTCTCTAATATTATTCCTTCTAATTGAAACGCTGGATATTTGAGTCCATGCTTGTATTTTAATACCAACTCATTTTCTTCTTCTGTATAGAGTGGATGTTTTGGTTTTTGGGGTTTAGAGTTAAAAAAATCCTTCTTATCTATATTCTTATTTATGTTCTTAGCTATGTAGTTCCTTTTTCGCCCTGTACTGGTTCCTTTTTCGCACTGTACTAGTTCCGATTCCGCCCCGTTGTTATATTCTTGAACAGGTTCCTTTTCCGCACTGTTGTTAAAAATATCACCAAGAAAAAACTTCCTATTGTGACCAATACCTTTCCTTATTAAAAATCCCCATTCTTCTAATTGGTTTAATTTTGTTTTTAGTTGCCTCAATACTACTTTAGAAAATTCATGAAGATATTCGTTTGTTTTATTGTAACCAGTTTTATCGTAAGAAGACTGACGGAGTTGATCGTATAAAGGCATGAAAATATAAATGTGATCACCAGTTATTTTTGGGTGATCTGTCATTATTTTAGGCGTTTGGAAATAAATTGGCTTTAATTTTTCATTAGACATGATATAATTGCCCTGTATTTTAGAAGATACACCAAGCCACGCAACCTTAGACAGTGCGTGGCAATCCTTTTGTTACTTACTGTATTGTACATAAACTACTAATTTTAAACAAATAAAAAACCCACCGAAGTGGGTTAATGTGAACCATTTGTGAACTATTATGACGCGGGAGTTATCGCATCTACTGCTTGATCGGCAACGCCTAATGCGCTATCAACTGCGCTTCCAGGAGCTACAACGTGAGCCGCTTTAGAAGCCATGTCTAACAATACTTTTGCTTCATCAAGACGAGACAGTAGCCCGTTATGATTTAACACGGAAGTTTCAATCGCCTTTTCAATTTCAGTGATTCTTGCTTCAATTTTTTCTAACATGATTTTTCCTTAGTTTGCAGTAAAACATCGGTTAGCTTCATCGTATCTAAAAAATCCGATCGTGTCAGGTGAATAATAAATCATGATTAAGTCGGTTGGATACCACTCAAAATCAGTCCCCCACAACATATAAAAATCACGGATAATATCAGGGTCATCTAAATAACCAGATGTCGTCAAATCTAGCAGAGTATCTTCTGACACTATTTGTACCGTATCAAACGCCAGTGTTGCACCTTCAATAATTGTTTTACTATTTCGGGTTAATGCAGTTATATGCATAAAATACTCCTAGTTAGTTGTTACTGTGCATCCTCGAGCAACCAAAGTAGCTTTTGCAGTTAATCCAGTGGAGCTTGGAGTAGAACTTGTACCCCCAGATAAATTTACTGTATGGCTACTATAAGCTGTAGTTCCACCGGTGCCATTCAACGCAGCTAAAGACACCAAAATTCCATCTACAGATGCTTGGTTAAGCTTCATCCCCGTCATCGTGAAGTTTCCTCCAATACTCAATAATCCAGAATTCATTGAGAATGTTACAAGATTGGCAGCTGTTATTGTCCAAGTACTACTAACACTTAATAATGCAGGGAACGACAATGTGGTTAATGCTGCAAACGATGCTGCAACGGCTCCGGTGATATTGGCTAACAATGTTAGTGTAACAGTCGTTGCAGAAGCGCATACTGGAGCAAATCCTGCCCCTAAAGTGGTTAATGCCGGCATACTCAATGTTGTTAATGTCGCTGCTGTTAGACCAAAAGCACCAGTTACAGTCTGTAAATTGGTTAGAGTCAACGATGTTAATGCTGCAAGAGTTGGGCTGAATGTTCCTCCAACAGAAGTTAATAACGGCATATTAACCGTCGCAAGTGATGTTCCTGCTGGCGCAAAATTGGTTGAAATAGTCGTTAATGCTGGCATACTTAAAGTGGTTAATGCATTGGCTGTTAATGAATAGGTGCCTACTATTGTTACCAAATTTGTCAGCGTCAACGTAGTTAAAGCATTTGCCGTCCCTGTCATCCCTGAATTTAATATCATTGCTGGCATACTAAATGTAGTCAATGAAGCTGCCGATGTTATGGTAATTAAGTTCCCACAAACCAAATAGGATGGCAAACTAAAAGTTGTCAATGAATTAACATTGGTTAATGTTATTGAATTTGAACTTGCGAGCAAAGCCGGGAAAGAAAATGTAGTTAACAAAGGAGTAGTTAACACAAAAGTGCCATTTATAAAAAATAATGAGGATGCAATAAACGAAGTTGTGCTGGTCCAAGAGACATTTATGTTGCCATAACTATACGCTAAATTACCAAGATTTATAGTTGTTGGTCCAGTCAGAGATAAACTTATCACCTGTCCAGTCAAAAGATTTGGATAATAAGTTCCTAATATAGTTACCGAAGTATAAAAAAATCCAATCGTGGGAGAATCAATTGTATTGCCGGTATAAGTGTATTGAGTATTATTTAAAGATGGAGCTAAAGAATCAAGCGTATATTGTGCATCCCATGCAGCATTGGTAGTCACGACAATAGATAAACATGTGACAATAACTGTTGTTTCGGGTAAAACCAATAAAATTAAACTGCTATCAGATGCATTAATAGTAATATTCCCAGAACCATTATTAACTATCCTGTAAGATTGACCTAATACCAAGGTGGACGTAACCGGCATCACAACTGTCTGCGTTGTACTACCTGTAAAATATTGCTGATACTTACTTGCAACTGTTAAGGTTGTCGTTCCTGCAGCTGTTGCGGTGGTTGCGTAGCCGTTTATCGTACTATTCGCAGACAAATTGCTATTGGTATCAAATCTTGCAATTTGCGATGCTGTAGGGATGCTTTCCCCAAGATTTGAATATAGTATGGCTGAATCAGATCCAGGACTATAAGGTGAGTGAACGAGAGATAATAAATCCGTGCCTGTCATCGATGTGGATGGATTGGCTACAAAAATCTGGTCTAAAGTTTGCGACATGAATTAAATCCTTATGCTAAAGCTAAAAATTCGCCAGTAGTTAAGAGTAATGGCGTTCCGTCTGTTTCGAGCAGATAACCTTCAACGGGTGGAAAAGGCGCGAGTTCTTCTTGATCAACCAAAGTGAATACACTTTCTCGGCTCGTTGAAAAGTTCACGTCAAACATAAAATCATGTAAGTGCGATGGCATTATTCGTAACTCTTTGGCCACATGACTATACTAACATCAGCGGATGTTAGGCCTGTGATCAAGCTAATAGTCGCGCCTGAGTTCAGCGTTAATGTCGCAGGATTTAATTCAGCTGTTGTTGTTGCCAGTGTTGACCCTGCTGGAATGGCGGCTGTGGCTCCAGTTGTATCCACCCAGACATCGTTAGGATAATATCGAAACGATACAATCCACGTTGGGAAATTGACGGGAACGTTAATTGATGTTGCGTTCCCGTTTGTTATTGTTGCTGACCATTTGTTAGTCGAGGGAGCCGGAGCATAGGCATTAAAACCCTGGGCATCACGACCAAAAATAAGTTTAGTAGACATAATTGATCCTTAAACAATGGTTAAACTGCCTTGTGGTCCACAAGGTGCTTGCCAAAATGTATTAGCAACCGTACATATTAACTGCAATGAATCATATCGATTAGTAGAAGATACAGAGCCTCCAGCACCTAACGTTGATTGCGATGATCCTATTGTAATCTGTTGTCCGCTTGTCTGTGCTATCGACCATCCAGAAGAACTATTGCCAAGAACAATAATAGTATCACCAGGAATACTTGTAGCTGGCAACGTTAAAGTGCAAAGCCCACCAGAATAATTTACAAAATAAGTAGTTCTTGACGACATAG
>CAIPPE010000074.1 GCA_903866825.1 uncultured Methylococcaceae bacterium | reverse complement strand
TGGGTGTTTGGATCTGATCACTGTTTACTCCTCGGGGCTCAAGCTTAGATATCCTATCGGGCAAGTCAATCAGATGGGTAATGCATGTTTTACAGCTAAACAAAGGTTGGCGTGGATTTAATCACGCCAACCCGTAGTACTTGATTTTTAAGCTTCCGTATCGCTGACGACTTTACTTTCTATTTCAGCAACACGCTTTTCAAGATCTTCAAGTTTAGAGCGAGTTTTGGCCAGAACCAGTTTTTGTACTTCAAACTCTTCACGGGTAACCAAATCCAGTTTACCCAGAACACCTTGTAAAATAGCCTGGAAGGTTTTTTCCAGATCATCTTTTATGTTGTTTAGGCCGGGAGGGATAGCCCCTGCCAAACGATTGGCAATATCATCAATAGCTTTAGGATCAAACATTAGCGTAGCCTCATTATTAACTCAGGGAATATAGAACAAGCTACCTATTTAGAGTCTAAGTAGCTGCATGTTGCTTATATTATATTACTATTTAGGTAAAAACTTTTTTTATTCAGCGATTTGTTCGATTTCACTGCTTAGACCGATATACATTAGTTTCTATTGATCTCTATAATTAAATAGATAGGAAAATCGGAGTTGTTTGGGGATGTTTATGGGTGTTGGGTTGATAGTTTTGGCGGCAATAGGTTAAACAGAAATGAATATTGGCATACAGACGTGGGGGTCTAATGGCGACATCAGACCATTACTGGCATTGGCCGATGGGCTACAAAAATCGGGGCATCGGGTGACGTTGGTGGTTAGCAGTATTGATAATCGCAGTTATCAGGCAATTTGTGAACAAATGGGCTTGGCTTATCGACAGGTTCCCGCGCATATTGATTTTGATATGGAAGGTTTTGCGCAACGTTCATTTAAAATGCATCCCCTGCAATGGTTAAGAGCGTTATTGGATGAGGCCTTTTTTCCTCATGAGGCGGATATTTATGCTGCAGCGCAACAGTTAGTTGCCGAAAACGATGTCGTCATTGGGCATCATTTTCTTTATCCCTTAAAGTTAGCGGCTTTGCAGCAGAATAAGCCATTTATCAGTGTGACCTTTTGTCATGCAGCAATTCCGAACCCTTCGGCACCCCCTTTAGGTTTTCCAGACCTGGGCCCTTATTTTAATAAAGTCAGTTGGGTAATATTGGATAGCTTATTTAATTGGGCGTTGAAGAAACCCTTGACGCGCTTATGGCTTAAGGAAGGGCGTATTCCTCCTAAAAACTGTCTATCTGAGCTGCTGACCTCTCAAAAACTCAATCTGGTTGCTGTTGATCCTTCACTTTGTCGATCCTCTGAAGCATGGCTTTCTTATCATCAGGCTTGTGGCTTTTTGAATTTAACAGAAGATACGCAAAGTTGGTGTTTTCCAGTGGGCTTAATTGATTTTTTAGAGGAAGATGCTGCTCCGGTTTATCTAACCTTTGGTAGTTTGCAGCAAGCTGTGCCTGAGTGGAGTATGGCGTTATTTATTGAGGCTGTGACCTTAGTCGGTTGTCGGGCGATTATTCAGACGAGTTCATTAAAGTATCCTGCTAATAGTCGGATGGAATCTATCTATTTTATAGGCCAGCATCCGCATCAATCGGTCTTTGAAAAATGTGTGGCGGTTGTTCATCATGGCGGTGCCGGGACCAGTCATGCAGCTACGCGTGCTGGTTGTCCATCCGTGGTGGTGCCTTTTATGAATGAGCAATTGTTTTGGGCAAAGCAGCTTCAGGCACTGGGGTTGGCAGGGCGACCGTTACCAGCAAAAAAATTAACGGCAGTGGCTTTAGCAGAGGGCATAAGAACTGTACTTAATTCAACAGTGATGGGAGAGACTGCAAAACAATCTGGCTTAATCATGCAGAAAAATCAAGGGGTAGATCAGGCCATAGCATTGATTGAGGGCTGTGTGAGCATGGATTAGACTAAGGTCTAAGTAGGTTCAGCTTCCAGGTCTAATATAAAGTTCCATTCTTCGGCACTCACTGGCATGATAGACAGACGATTACCGGGGCGCACGACAGCCATTTGAGCTAATTCTGGCTTGGCTTTAAGTTCTTTAAGGCTGATAGTGCGGGATAAGTATCTAACAAATTGAACATCAACCAACATCCAGCGAGGCTTTTCTGGATCGCTTTTAGGATCAAAATGTTTGTCATCTGGATCAAAAGCGGTGTGATCGGGATAGCCTTCTTTAGCGATTTTCATAATCCCGACAATGCCCGGTTCATCACAGTTTGAATGATAAAAGAACACCAGGTCATCCAGTTTCATTTCGTCTCTCATCATATTTCTGGCCTGATAATTACGCACACCATCCCAGGGTTCTGTCTGGTTAGGTCTTTGGTAAAGATCATGGATGCCAAACACATCCGGTTCAGATTTCATTAGCCAGTAATTCATAGTAAAGTTTGTCACTGCGGTGATAAAGGCTTAGTTTGCCATTAAATTTGAGTTTCTGCATTAATTTAAGACGCTAGCGATTTACCCAATCTTCGATGCAATGCAGTATATACACACCACATTCTCACTCACGCACCCTGCGCTTTGCACCGGTAACATGAGGGCAATCCTTATACGAAGTTAGGGCATGCAAGGGTTGCACTGTAGCTTAGCAAGGCAGTAACCGTATAGCTCGCAGGGACGACATGCCCGCACTTCACTCTCGACAACAGGGGCTTGCACCGGTACTGTCTCCACATTTCACCGTTGCACAGTAAAGACATCGTATAAGGACTGTGGGCAGTTATTCCTCGACATGTGACCTTATCGCTCACCACTGGCTTCAAAGTTTCGCTAAATTTCTAAGTTTTAGTTGATACTCGTGGCTAATAGCGGGTTTCATTTTGCTTTCAAAGTACAATACACAGTAGGTCAAATAGTTAAACCTTATTTATCGGGCATACGACTACTCGATATAAACATCACAACAACACTTAATCAACAAAAGGTGTTGATTAAGCAGCAGATTAATCGACAGGGTCTTTATTAAAAGCAGTGTTCATTAACATGCTAAAGTCTTCTGAATATTTTATTTATTATTAGTCAATAAGTTATGAGCTTTTTGATGTTGAATGTGAATAGCATGGTATACAGTTTGCTGTAAACAAAGATTTGCTTGTGCTGTTATTGCGTAATAACAGCAATTCCTTTTAAATCTCTCGCATTGGCATAGTCACATAAAATGAAGCTATCTATTACCCAAATTATACTATCCCTATCATTAGCCGTAACACTACAGAGTCATGCGGCGGATGCTGATTTCCATATTGCTGACCAACAGGTATTGCCAGGTAATGCACGATGGGATTACCTAAATTACGATGCCGGTAGTCAACGGCTGTTTATCACTCGTGGCGATCATGTGGATGTTTATGATACGACTTTAAAGCAAGTCGTGGGAACCATTGCTGATACCCAGGGGGTTCATGGAGTGGCGTTAGCGCCCGAATTAGGTCTTGGGTTTACCAGTAATGGCCGCACTAATTCGGTGACGGTATTTGAACTTTCTTCATTAAAAGCGCTTGCCACGTTGCCGACCGAGCAAAACCCCGACGCCATTATTTACGATGCGTTTTCTAAACGGGTGTTTGCGGCTAATGGTAAGTCAGGCAGTTTGACGGCTATTGACGCTGTTAACAAAAAAGTACTGTCCCATATCCAGATTGGTGGCAAGCTAGAAACCGCGTCCGTCGATGGTAAAGGCTTGCTGTATGTTAATGTAGAGGATAAGAATCAACTGGCTGTTGTGGACACAAACAAGTTATCGGTTCTAACCCGTTATGATTTATCAGCCAATTGTGATGAACCGGCTGGATTATCAATTGATGTTGCAAAAGAACGCTTGTTTGTAGGCTGTCACAATCAGAAATTACTGGTCGTTTCAACCAAGACGGGTGAAACCCTGGCTAAACCCGCTATTGGCAAAGGCTCAGATGCAGTCGGTTATGACCGTGAACTGGATCTTGTTTTTAGTTCAAACAGTGATGGCACACTGACTATTATTTCTGCAACTGACTATACCGTTAAACAAAATTTGCTGACAAAGCCTAGAGCTAGAACTTTGGCGCTTGATAGCATCAACCATACGGTTTATACAGTCACAGC
>CAIPPE010000073.1 GCA_903866825.1 uncultured Methylococcaceae bacterium | reverse complement strand
GATGCTGGTATCAATTTATTGTTTTTGCATAAAAATGGGGAGGTGAGGGCACGTTGGTTGGGTACAGGCAGTGAAAGACAATCGTTAACTCAACGCTTGGTGGATTTGTTGTCCAGAGCAGATGGTAAGCAACGTTATGATAACTGGTATTTGTCCATGCAAAAGTTAGCCGCACGCAGTTTTGCAAGACGCTTGGGGTTGTCAGAGTGGCGTGAGGTTTCTATCAATGAGTTGAAGCGTTTAGTCGCGATGAACTTGTCATCAGAAGGGCAGTATCGGGCTAATTTATTGGTTGGCTTATTGCATTCTGAGTTATTGGTGTTGCTTTCTGAGAGTGGCTTTTGTAGTGATGATGAAGCCTTGTTATCCACTGAATTAGATTTGGCTGCCGATTTAAGCAAGTTGTTACTTTGGGATTTTTATCCGGCTTTATTGGACGCGGATAAACCGGATAATGAAAAAGCCATGGTGGCAATGGCGGTGTTATATCAACAACGGGAAGACCGCCTGTATTTGTTGTTTAGAAGTACGATTAGTAAGTTACAGCAATTTTTATTGGCCGTGAGTTAATGGCGGATAATCAAGCCGGTTTGTATTTGATTGCTTACGATATTGCCGATCCCAAACGCTTGTCTCGCGTGCATAGAGCCTTAAAACGTGAAGGTTTGCCGGTGCAATATTCGGTGTTTACAGTGGTGATTAAACGTAAAGCTTTATTGCGTTTAATGGGGGTGCTAGAAGAATTAATTCTGCCCGCTAAAGATGATATCCGGTGCTATCGTTTACCAGAAAACACCGAGATTAAAACCTTGGGGCGGCAGCTGTTCCCAACGGATGTATTTTTGTTTTCTGGGGGTATTAATCGTTTGTTTGGTTGATAATTTTACAAAGGCAGTACACAAATAATAATAGCTATTATTTAAATATTAGTTAATATAGGCGGTTAAAAACACCCTAAAAAAGGAGTCTATCATGCGAGTTATGACAGCTACCGAAGTTAAAAATAAGCTGGGTGATGCGTTGTCTTTTCCTGATGATGACAGTCTGCTTATTGAGGAGAACGGAAAAGAAGTGTTTATGGCTTTTTCCGTACAAACAGCAAAAAGAATGATTTTAACCTCTTATGTGCATGGTGGCTTGTCGCGTTCTGAGGCGATGAAACTGATGGGGTTTGATTGGTATGGTGATTTACTGGATGCACTGGCATCGGCCAAGATGGATAAACCCACATTATCAGAGCCTGAGTGCCAGGCGATGACAGCATATGCCTCTATAATACTGGGCAGAAAATGACTTTGAAAAAATGCCAGCGCATCGAGATTGTTATTGCAGATGCCGGCCTGCTGATTTCGTTAGCGCGTGCCGATGCATTAGAGACATTACTGGTCTTTAATGATAATGTTGGTTTGGTTATTACCGATTTTGTTGAATTTGAAGTCACTCGTCATCGTGACAAACACACTGATGCCCAACGAATTTGCGAGTTTATAAGCCATTATGCCGGTATTGTCCAGATTCAAGAAACTTCAATCGGTAAAGCGATCAAGCAAAGGGTGCAAATGCGGGAACTGTTTGAGGAAAATGAAACCTTTCGCGAAATGATGCTTAGCAATGATACCGTACCGCCTCCAATCCCTAAAGATATTAGTGAATGGAGCATTGTTTCTTATGCCAATGAAATGATGACTAACCCACCGGGTGTTCCAGTTTTGATTTTAGCAGAAGATGATTTTTTTCTGCATTCAGGTTCTGCACTACCCGGAAATGTCCATATCTTTTCAACTCGTGCTTTCTTTGGAGACGCTTTGTGAAGGGGAACAAATTCCGGCTGGATGTGACTCAGTATGAAACGCTATCGACTTATTCAGAAACTGACTATATTGTTTATGGTGAGCATACTTTCATATTGCATATCGATGAGTACATACGGTAACTTAATCCATTTTCTGATAATGACCACCAGTGTCAACGGCTTTGTCGACAATAAGGTTACCATCCTGATTGGCGGGTATGGGCGAGGAATATCCATTGGTAGCCAGAAGCGTCTGGTATAAAGCGGAAAGAATAAATTTTATAAACTGAATTTTCATCTTCAACTTAATATAACCCCCTACCATCATGTTAAGCAATGGTTCTTAACCTTAAAAAATGGATGGAGTCTGAATAATTGAATTGACGCAATTTACAATGATGCTATTATCTTTAATAAAAACCAAGTAAAGTACTTTGTTTTTATATCCAGTGTTTTCATTGTTCATTGTTAATTAAAGAAGGTTCCAGCCATGTTAGAAATAAACCAACAAGCCCCTTTGTTTAGTTCTCCAAACCAGTTAAATGAAGTTGTTAATTTGTCAGACTTTGCTGGTAAAAAGAACGTCGTTTTATATTTTTACCCTAAGGATGACACCCCGGGTTGCACCATCGAAGCCAATGATTTTACTCGTCTGGCAGACGAATTTAGTCAGCTTGATACGGTTGTTATAGGGGTGAGCAAGGACACCTGTGAAAGTCATGTCGATTTTATCAACAAGTTTGGTTTAAAGGTCGTGTTGCTGGCGGATACCAGTGGTGAGCTTTGTGAAAGTTATGGTGTCTGGAGAGAAAGAGAAAAGAATGGCGTCAAGAGTATGGCTATTTTTCGTTCTACTTTTATTATTAACAAGGAAGGGACTTTAGTTGACGTTGAATATGGCGTAAACCATGAAGGCCATGCGGCAGCGGTTTTGGCAAAAGTAAAAGGTCTTTAATCCGTTATAGGCAGTCAGGTGATCAAGATGGTTCCAGAACAAACATTAGATTTAACGGGCAAAGTCGCGCTGGTGAGCGGAGCTGGCGTGGGGATTGGTAAGGCTGTTGCATTGGCATTAGGTCAGGCAGGGGCTTTTGTCGGTATACATTACCATTCCAGTAAGGTAGGTGCTGAACAGCTTCATGATGAATTAGCCATCAAGGGTATTAAGTCGATATTGTTACCGGCTGATCTGACTCAAGAAGATGAAGCCAATGCGCTGGTTGATAAACTGGTTGCCAAGGCCGGGCATCTGGATATCTTGGTGAATAATGGCGGGGGTCTGGTTAAACGCGCCAAGATTGAAGATTGCACGCTAGAGAACTGGAATAAATCGCTTGATCTTAATTTGACCAGTGCCTTTTTGTTAACCCGACGAGCGATTCCGCATTTGCGTGCGACCGGGAGTGGACGCATTGTTAATATATTATCGCTTTCAGTACAAACCGGTGGTGCTAATGGCGGCGGTTCTTACGCGGCTGCAAAAGGGGGACTGATGGTCTTTACTCATACCCTGGCTAAAGAACTGGCGCCTCATGTTAGAACTAATTCAGTCATGCCGGGTACAGTTGAAACGCAACATCATGAGATTCATTCGACTGAAGAGATGATGGAAAACTACCGTAAGCAAACGCCGTTAGGACGTAATACCTTTGCTGAAGAAGTTGCCAGTTCAGTGCTCTTTCTTGCAAGTGATATGGCATCCCATATTAATGGGGCGTTAATTGATATCAGTGGTGGCCGGTTCTTACGGTAAGCTGGGTTTGCCAAAACGTTGACCGCACCATAACTGAAATCGGTCGAGGTAAAGATAAATAATGGGGGTGGTATACAGCGTGAGTAGTTGGCTTAATATCAGTCCCCCAACAATGGCTATGCCTAAGGGTCTGCGTAGTTCTGCACCATAACCACTGCCTAGCGCCAGAGGCAGTGCTGAAAGCAGAGCGGCAAAAGTGGTCATCATGATCGGGCGAAAACGCATCATACAGGCACTAAAGATGGCAGCATCGGGTGTGGTGTTTTTGGTGCGTTCCTCATGGATGGCAAAATCAATCATCATAATGGCATTCTTTTTTACAATCCCAATCAGTAGAATGACACCTATCATGGCAATGATGCTGAATTCTGTTTTAAAGGCTAACAGGGCAAGAATGGCTCCCACCCCAGCCGATGGCAGGGTAGACAGGATGGTTAGCGGATGAACATAACTCTCATATAAAACCCCCAGTACGATATATATGCACAGTAAGGCGGCTAGAATCAGCCACGGCTGATTTTTCAGGGATTGTTCAAAGGCTTTGGCAGTGCCCTGAAAGCTACCACGCATCGAACTCGGTACACCCAGCTCTCTCATGGTTTCTGTAATAGCCAGAGAAGCTGTTGATAATGAAAATCCTGGTTTTAGATTAAAAGAAATAGTGCCAGTAGGAAACTGGCTTTGATGATTTACTGACAGGGGGGCGTTGGTGACGCCATAACTGGCAAAGGTAGATAACGGTATTTGTGCGCCATTTGGCTGTTGGGCGTTGGGTGGTACACTGATATAAATGTTTTTTAAGATTTCTGAGTTTTGAGAATAGTGGGGTGCAACCTCCATGATGACATGGTATTGATTGAGAGGGTTGTAGATGATGGAAATCTGTCGTTGCCCGAATGCATCATTTAAAGTGGCATCGATCAGTCTTTGATTAACACCCAGTTGAGCAGCAGTACTGCGATCTATCTGCAATTCAATTTGCTGGCCTTTATCCTGTTCATTGGTATTGACGTCTAATAATTCGGGGCGCTGAGATAAGGCTTTAACGATTTGAGGAATCCATTTTCTAAGATCCTCAAGATTGTCTGCCTGTAAAGCGTATTCAAATAGAGCAGAAGAACTTCTGGCCCCGATACGAAGGTCTTGAGGCGGCTGTAATATTAATCTTGCACCGGGTTCATCGGTTATCTGGCTGCGTAGTCTGGCCATGAGTTGATTGATACTAAGTTTACGTTCTTCCAGTGGTTTTAGGGTAGCGAATACAAGACCACTGTTGCTATCTCTTTGACCCCCGGTGAAGCCTATTACGGTTTCGACTTCTGGATCTTTACGCATAATATCGACAAAGTCTGCCAGTTTTTTTTGCATGGCCTGAGAAGAGATACTTTGATCAGCCTGTAGGGTGCCGGATAGTCTGCCGGTATCCTGAATCGGGAAAAAGCCTTTAGGGACAATAGTATAAAGGTAGATATTAAAGCCAATGGTGCATAGAAGTATCAGCATGACTAACGGTGCATGCTTGAGTCCCCATGTTAAGGATTTTTCATACGCACGAGTACAGACGTTAAAGCCTCGTTCCAGGCCATTATAAAGTGCTCCATGGGCTTTATTGTTCTCTGGCTTTAGCCATAACGCACACAGCATAGGGGTAGTGGTCAGCGAGATTACCAGTGATACCAGTACAGCGGCTGAGAGGGTCACGGCAAATTCCTGAAAAAGTCGTCCGACAATACCACCCATTAACAAGATGGGAATAAACACCGCAATCAGGGAAAGACTCATGGTTAACACCGTAAAGCCGACTTCACCTGCACCCAATATGGCGGCTTCTTTGGGGGGAACTCCGCGTTCAATATGGCGTTCGGTATTTTCCAAAACCACGATGGCATCATCGACCACAAAGCCCGTAGCGATGGTGAGTGCCATTAAAGATAAATTATCCAGACTATAGTGGCAGAGATACATAACGCCAAAAGTACCAATCAGGGAGACAGGTACGGTAATGATCGGGATCATGGCTGAGCGCAGGTTACGTAAAAATAATAACACCACCAGTATCACTAGAACCACAGCCAGAAAAAGACTGTATTCAACTTCTCGCAGAGAGGCACGAATGGTCAATGATCGATCAAGGACTATTGAAAGGTCTATCGCATTCGGTATTGAGGCTTGTAATTGGGGGAAGAGGGCTTTTACTTTATCGACAGTTTCGATAATATTTGCACCGGACTGTTTATTTAATATCAGTAACACCGAGGTCTTTCCATCCTTGAGTCCGGCAGCACGAATATCTTCTACTGAGTCTGTGACGTGGGCCAAGTCAGAAAGGTGAACAGCATTGCCGTTACGGTAGGTAACAATTAAGGGTAAGTAATCACTGGCTTTTGTGGCCTGATCATTGGCATAGATTAATAGGTTGCGGCTTGCGTCTTCTAAAGTGCCTTTAGGTTTGTTAACATTGGTAGAAATAACCGCTAAACGTATATCTTCAAAGCCAATGCCATATTTAAAGAGGGCATCAGGATTGAGTTCAATTCTTACTGCTGGGAGAGAGCTACCGCCGACACTGACTTGGCCTATGCCTTGGATTTGGGATATTTTTTGCGCCAGTATGGTGGATGCGGCATCATAAAGCTGGCCTCGGGTCATGGTTTCTGAGGTTAATGCCAGAATCATAATGGGTGAATCAGCGGGATTGACTTTTTTGTAGTTAGGTCGGCTTGGCATATTCGTAGGCAGCAGATTAATGGCTGCGTTGATACCGGCTTGTACATCACGTGCTGCGCCATCAATGTCTCGATCCAGATCAAATTGTAAAGTAATACTGGTGCTACCGACCGAGCTGGACGAGGTTATTTCTGTGATGCCGGCAATATGTCCTAAAGCTCGTTCCAGAGGAGTGGCTACTGAAGTGCCCATAGTTTCTGGGCTGGCGCCAGGTAGTGAGGCTTGTACTGAAATAGTCGGGAAGTCAACCTGGGGTAGAGGAGCGACTGGGAGTTGAAAGAAGGCGATCAATCCAGCCAGGGTAACGGCCAGTGTCAGTAAGGTCGTAGCAACTGGCCGATAGATAAAATAAGCCGACAGGCTCATACGGAGTCCTTGCCGGGATCAAGAGGCAATTTAACAGTAGGTTCTATGCCTCTCAAGCGCTGACTCAGATGATCAAAAGCCAGGTAAATAACCGGTGTGGTAAAGAGTGTCAGCAGCTGGCTGAGTATCAGGCCACCGACCATAGTAATACCTAAAGGATGACGAAGCTCTGATCCAACGCCTGTACCTAGCATTAAGGGCAGGGCGCTAAGCAAGGCGGCCATGGTGGTCATCATAATGGGGCGAAAACGGAGCAGACAAGCCTGGTAGATAGCCTCTTCAGCCGTTTTGCCTTGATGTCGTTCGGCATCTAAAGCAAAGTCGATCATCATGATGGCGTTTTTCTTGACGATGCCTATCAGTAGAATAATGCCTATGATCGATATGATACCCAGATCATTATTGGAGATCATCAGTGCCAGTAAGGCACCGACACCAGCAGAGGGTAAGGTAGACAGAATAGTGACCGGATGGATGTAACTCTCATAGAGTACGCCCAGTACAATGTAAACAGTCACGATGGCAGCCAGAATCAGCCAGAGTGTGTTGGAGAGTGAAGCACTAAAGGCCAGAGTAGTGCCTTGATAGTCCGCTTGTATGCTGAGGGGGAGGCCAATGCGTTGTTTGGTACTTTCAATTGCATCAATGGCTTCCCCGAGAGAAGCACCGGGTGCCAGATTAAAGGAAAGGGTTGTAGCTGGAAACTGATCTAAATGTTGTGTGACCAGCGGAGCATTCTGTTCGGTAATTGTGACTATGGTCGATAGTGGCACTTGTGTCCCATTGGAAGACGGAACCCGGAGTTCTTTTAAGTCATCCAGATTTTGTCGGTATTCGGGTTTTACTTCAAGTACGACCCGATATTGGTTAGATTGCGTAAAGATAGTAGAAACCAGGCGCTGTCCATAAGCATCGTATAAGGCGTTATCAATGGCGGCAATGCTAATGCCTAAGCGGCTTGCGGTACTTCGGTCTATGGAGACATAAGCTTGTATGCCTTCTTCTTGAAGATCGCTGGTGACCTCAGAAAAGGGGGCTTGTTTGGAAAGTTCTGTAACCAGTAATTTAGTCCATCGGTTTAAGGCTTCACGGTCTGTGGATTCCAGGGTGAACTGGTATTGATTACGACTGACCCGATTTTCAATGGTCAGGTCTTGTATGGGTTGCAAATATAAAGAGATACCTTCTACCTGGTTAAGCTTAGGCTGTAAGCGCCTGATAATGTCCATGACTTTGACGCCACGTTCGGCTAGCGGTTTTAGCGTGAGCGTCACTCGTCCGGTATTTAAGGTTGCATTAGCACCATCGACACCTATAAATGAGGAAACGCTTTCAATGGCCGGATCTTCAAGAATAACTTTGCTGAGCGCTTGCTGACGCTCCGACATGGCCGCAAATGAAATGGTTTGAGGCGCTTCTGAGATGCCTTGTATCACGCCTGTATCCTGGGTTGGAAAAAAGCCTTTTGGAATGATGAGATACAGGATAACGGTAAAGACCAGAGAAGCTGTAGCAACTAAGAGGGTGGCACGTTGGTGCGCTAAGACCCAGGTCAGTTTGTTGGCGTAACCTAAAGTCACCCGATCAAAGAATTGTCCCGTTACATTATAAAAGTGGCTGGTTTGTTTTTCTGTGTGAGGACGCAATATTCTGGCGCACATCATAGGCGTCAGTGTCAGGGATATCACGGCCGAGATTAAGATGGCGACTGCGAGGGTAATGGCAAACTCTCTAAACAATCGACCTACGACATCTCCCATAAACAGGAGTGGAATTAAAACAGCAATGAGTGAGAAGGTGAGCGAGATAATCGTAAAGGCAATCTGTTCGGAACCCTTGAGGGCGGCATTTTCCGGGGTTTCGCCTTTTTCAATGTAACGGGTTATGTTCTCAATGACCACGATGGCATCATCAACCACAAAGCCAGTGGCAATGGTGAGCGCCATCAAGGTTAAGTTATTGATACTGAAACCGGCAAGATACATAAAGCTGAAGGTGCCGATTAAGGATAAGGGCACCACAATAGCCGGAATTGCGGTGGCAAAGGCATTGCGAAGAAATAGAAAAATAACCAATACCACCAGTGCTAATGCTAAAAATAGTTCAATCTGTACATCGTCTACAGAGGCTCTAATGGTGGTGGTTCGGTCAGTTAATAGAGCAACGTCCAGACTGTTAGGTAATGACTCCTTAAGTTTTGGCAACAGTATTTTGATACGATCGACGACTTCGATGACATTGGTGCCGGGTTGACGCTGAATATTGACAATTACCGAGGCAGTGCCGTTTGCCCATGCCGCAAGTCTGATATTCTCAGGAGCATTACTCGCATCAGCTACATCGGATAAATGCACGGCACGGCCATTTCGATACGCAATAATCAGATCATCATAGTCACTGGTTGAGCGAATTTGATCATTGGCGTCAATAATAGCCGAACGGGTAGGGCCATCAAACATGCCTTTAGGCTGGTTGACGTTCGCATTGGCTATGGCTGTATGCAGGTCTTCCAGACTTAAACCGTAAGCGGCTAATGCGTCTGGATTAGCCTGGATACGAACGGAGGGGCGTTGACCTCCACTGATGGTCACTAAGCCGACACCAGTGAGTTGTGAAAGCTTTTGAGCCAGGCGCGTATCGACTAAATCTTCAACCTGGGTTAAAGGCAGTGTTTTTGAACTAACTGCTAACGTGACAATGGCGGCATCTGCGGGATTGATTTTATTGTAAACCGGCGGCATGGGTAAGTCGCTCGGTAAATAATTATTAGCGGCATTAATGGCGGCTTGAACTTCTTGCTCAGCAATATCGAGACTTAAGTTCAGATTGAACTGTAAGGTGATCACTGAAGCCCCTCCTGAGCTGGAGGAAGACATTTGATTTAAACCCGGCAATTGACCGAGTTGTCGTTCTAAAGGCGAGGTGACCAAAGAGGTCATCACCTCCTGGCTAGCCCCTGGGTATAGCGTTACGACTTGAATGGTAGGGTAGTCAACCTGGGGTAATGCCGAGATGGGCAGTTCACGGTAGGCAATTAGACCTGCCAGTAAGAGTGCCAGCATTAATAATGAGGTGGCGATGGGGCGTAGGATAAATATCCGTGAAGGATTCATGGGCAGATCATCTGGTTACCGGTCTATAACGTTAGACGCCGATTAAGAACCTTTCTTTTGACTCTTATCATGAGCGTCATTTTGTTGGGGTTGAAAGGGTGTTGTGGCATCTGTTGCGACAGGTTTGTTACGGGCTATTAACTTAATTTTGATCCCGTCCCGTAGTTTATCGGCACCATCAACCACGACTTGTTCATTGGGTTGTAGTCCGTTCAGTACAGCTACTTTTTCACCTTCCATGGGGCCTAAGGTAACAGGTTTTACCATAACAGTCTGGTCGTCCTGGACCGTGTAGACAAAAGTACCCTGTGTTCCTCGTTGAATAGCGGAAGTCGGGATAATGGTAACTCCCTGTAGAGTACCCATGCTCATTTTGATATTGACAAATTGATTGGAGAATAACAGACCATCTTCATTATCGAACTGACCCTTGAGTTTAACGGTTCCGGTCGTGGAATCAATCTGGTTATCGACTGCCAGCAATTGCCCATGCGCCAGTCTGGTTTGACCTTTACGATCATAAGCGTCTATGCTGATCTTGTCACCGGAATGAAACTTCTTCATCACGTCTTGTAAGCGGTCTTCCGGTAGGGTGAAAACCACTGCAATCGGCTGAATTTGAGTAATTACAACCAGTCCGTTGGTATCAGAGGCATGCACGATATTGCCTTGATCCACTAAGCGTAAACCTAAGCGACCACTGATGGGGGCAGTAATGCGGGCATAGGTGAGTTGCAATTTTGCATTGGCTACAAGCCCACGGTCAATTTCCAGGGTGCCTTTGTTCTGTTTGATCACTGATTCTTGAGTGACAGTTTGCTGTGCCGCTATGGAATCCTGTGCTAATAGGGTTTTGTAACGAACCAGATCCGTTTCAGAGTTTTTTAAGAGTGCCTCGTCACGCATTAATTGTCCTTCGCTTTGCATGAGTTGGGCCTGGTAAGGACGAGGGTCTATTTCAGCCAATAAATCTCCCGCCTTAACCATTTGACCTTCTTGAAAAGCCACATGAATCAGTTCACCGTCAACGCGAGATTTTACTGTCACAGTGCGTAAAGCAGTCACCGTTCCTAAGCCGGTTAGATAAACAGGAAAGTCACCTTGTGTAGCAGGTTCAGCCGAAACGGCAATGTCAGCATCGGCTAGTTTACCTGACTGTTTATAGCTCTCTGCTTTGGGTTTAGTGTCGCTATGTTTGAAGTAATAAGTTGATGCTGCTATTAATAGAACGACAGCTATTCCTGTTGTCCAGCGAAATCGTCCCGTGGTGTTTTTATTATTCTCTCCCATTTGTTTTGTTGTCCAGTTACAAATTTATTAAATAGTCGCACATTAGATTATCATAAATAATGTTGATGACATCAAAGTGACTAGTATGGAGGTTTTAGTCCTCAATTTTGATCGATGCTTCGAAGTAATAGCCTGCACCATAAACCGAGTGAATGAGTTCCTGGTTGGGTAATATTTCAGTGAGTTTTTTTCTTAATTTCTTGATGTGACTATCAATCGTTCGGTCAGACACCACGCGTTGATCCCGATAGATTAAGTCCATTAATTTAGCGCGCGAGAATATTCGCCCCGGTTGTTCATATAGCGTCTGTAATAATTTAAACTCAACCGTAGTCAGCTCAACTTCATGCTCAGCTGTAATTATTTTAAATCGATTCGGATCCAGAATTAGATTAACCGTTTGGAGAACGGGTTCTAAAGTGTTTAAAGGGAGTCTGCGAAGGACGGTTTTAACACGTGCTACCATTTCCCTTGGGCTAAAAGGTTTACAGATATAATCATCGGCTCCCAGTTCCAGGCCTAATAAACGATCGATTTCTTCAATTCGTGCAGTAATGATGATAATGGGTGTGTTACTGAATGTTCGTATTTCGCGACAAATATCAAGGCCATCACGACCCGGTAACATCAAGTCCAGGATGATTAGATCTGTGCTGTTAGTTTCTAGCCAGGGTAAGACATCTAAACCATTGATGAGAAAATCTGTATTAAATCCGGCATTATTAAGATAGTCCATTTGCAGGCGGGCCAGTTTGATTTCATCTTCTACAATTAAAATATGCATCATACACAAATGGGTAATTCAACGCGGATGGTCAGTCCTTTCATTGCTGAGGGAAATGCCTGAATCGTGCCGTCATGGGCTTTGACAATATTATTGCAGATTGCCAAACCAAGCCCCGCACCTCCATGATGGCGGTTACGGGAACTTTCCAGGCGGTAAAAACGGTCGAACAGTTTGGGTAGTTCTTCTTCAGGAACACCAGGCGCCGTATCGGAAAAGCTGATGATGCATTGATCAATTTTGCGATAAATTGTTATCGTTAGTTGGCCGTGACTGTCAGTATAGTTAAAGCTGTTATTAAGCAGGTTGCGGTAAAGTTGAGATAACCGGACAGGGTCAGCATAAATTTTGACGGAGTTGGGTAAGTGATTGGTCCATTTTATATGGATATGTTTTTTTTGAAATTCTGAATGAAACAGTGATAAGTCTTCCTGTAAAATCTCGACAGGATCAAGGTGGATTTTGCGGTAACTTAAGGCACCCTGATCCGACAGGGATAATTGATAGAGATCTTCAGTCAAACGATTAAGGCGCATAACATCACCCACCAGAGAATCAATGGCTTCGGGAGTTAAGGGGTGTATGCCGTCTTGTAGCGCTTCTAACTCACCTCTCAGGATGGCTAAAGGCGTCCGAAGCTCATGTGATATATCGGCAACCCAGCGTCGTCTGGATTGTTCTGATTGATCCAAAGCGGCAGCCATTCCATTAAAGTCTCTGGCTAGTTCGCCAAGTTCATCATTGGACTCAACCGGTAAGCGGATATCATATTGACCAATCGCTAGCGCTTTTGCTGCATTTGTAATACGTTTAATGGGGCGCCCTAATGTATAGGTTAATAGTAAAGCCAACGCGGCCGATAAAATAACCATTAATCCTGCAATCCACATTAAAGACTTGGATTGACGCTCTATGAATTGGATTTCACTTATTTGACTAAATCCATTGTTGCTAGGTAATAGTCCAAGATAACCAATGATTTTTTCTTCATAGCGTATGGGCGTTAATGCTAACTGTTGTAAAGCTTCTTTACGACCAAAAATCATGCCCTTTTCAGCGTTAAGTAACATGATACGAAGACCAAAAGGTGTAAATCGTCTATTACCTGTTTGATTAGGAAGGCTGGGCGGCCAAAGATTATTGGGTTCAGATTTGGCTTGCTCAGTCCAGGAGGATTGACGGTTACGGTATTGAGGATTTGATTGTGATAACAGCTCTATCCACTTTTCTTTATCGTTGGCAAGACTGTCCCAGTTTTGCTTGATTGCGTATTGCTCGGTTAATTTATCAACCAGATGACGTACTTGTTCATTTTGGCGATTATTGATAAATTCTGAAAAGCCCTGGTTGATAGACCAGCGCATAAACACATACATGCCCGCGACCACAAATAGTGTAGTCAACAGAAATGTAATAAATAATTTTCCTCTAATCGTTTTATGCATTTAATTATTCAATTATTCTTCTACCAAGATAAAATATTCTTATCATAAATTGTGTAAGAATTATGAAGATAAAAAAATATAATATTTAGAGAGGGCTTACTGGTTAAAAAGGTCGGTTTTATTGGGATGGATTTCGACCAGGATTGTTTGTGGGCCATTCATTTTTTTGATGAGAATACTAAACTGGTTAAATTCAATGTATTGTCCTTCAATAGGAATGTCCTGAAGTTTTGACATAATAAGACCACCAATAGACACTTCATCTTCCAGTTCCAGTTCTTCGTTTTCAATATCGATGCCTAATATCCGCTCCAGCGAAAAGATTGGCAGGCTGCCTTTGACCAGTAGCGTACCATTATCCAGGCGGTTCCAGTCATTATTGTTTTGACGAAATTCATCCCTTATTTCACCCACCATGGCACTTAATAAATTATCCAGGGTGATAAAGCCTTCCAGGGTTTCTCCTTTTTGACCAATAACGGCAAAATGTCCAGCTCCCAGTCGAAAGTGACGAAACAAATCCAGTGCGGGTGTGTCGGCGGAGATATATTGGATAGGCCTCAGGAATTGATGAAGATCGTTAATTTCATTATCTTTCTGCTGGGCAAAAAATAAATCCTTTAAATGGATGATGCCGAGCACATCGATCCCGTTAGTATCGAAATAGGGATAACGACTATAGCGCTTTTCCGCAATCGTTTTCAGATTATCCTGTAAGGATTTGTCCCGGTACAAAGCGACCAGTTCATGTACGGGGCGCATCAGGTCAGACACTTCAAGTGCACTGAAGTCTAAAGTTTTGGCCAGCGTATTCCATTCATCCCGGGTAAATCGGGCATCCTGATCATTGCCACGGATGATAAGCTTTAGCTCATCGGCAGAATAATGGGCATCGTGGCTTTTGATGTTTCTTAAGCCGAAAATACGTAAGATGAGATTCGCACTGGAATTAAGTAACCAGATGGCCGGATACATAAGCCAATAAAAGCTATAGATAGGACCCGCACACCATAAGCTGATTTTTTCAGGGTTTCGAATTGCAAGGGATTTGGGAGCCAGTTCACCCACGACAATGTGTAAAAAGGAGATGATTGAAAAGGCGCAGGTAAAAGATATACCGTGGATTAACTCGGGAGAAGTGATGCCTAGTTCGGCGAATGTTTGCTCCAGTAAACTCGCAAAAGCAGGTTCTCCGACCCAACCCAAGCCCAGCGAAGCTAAGGTGATGCCTAATTGGCAAGCTGATAAATAAGCATCCAGTTTAGAATGAACAGTTGTTAAAACACGACCACGCCACCCATGCGTTTTTGCAATCTGTCGAAGCCGTGTCTGTCGTAATTTTACGAGACCAAATTCTGCTGCGACAAAGAAGCCGTTCAGTGCAACTAAAAACATAGCGACAATGATCAGAACAAGGTTATTCATAAAAAGGTCTGTGCATTTTTAAATAAATCAATGTGCATTTGGACTTATAATAGCCGCAATTTGAGTTTTTGAAATGGCTTGGGTATTTTAGTTTTCATCAGTCATTAACGCGGTTGGCTTTATAATAGAGAAAGTGAAATCATAACATCGAACATTCCATCCCAGGGTTTTTAGAACCAGGAAGCTAAAGATTACATTAAACCATAATAGATTATGCAATATTTAAGTATAGAAAAGTTGTTTTGCACTTGTTCAAGAATCCGTAACTCGAAAGTTCCTGGTTATTATAATTACCTCGGCGTCTCTGTCTTTCTTTCTTTGCTTATGGGATGCTCTGATCCTGTAGTTCAAAAGTTTGAAGGCGAAGCTCAAGGGACAACCTATCATATCAGTTATTGGTCAAAAGCGTCAGTAGATACCAAGAGTGTAGAAGAAAGTGTAAAGCATGAACTCGATGCTATCGATAAAACCCTGTCTAATTATCGCCCCGATTCTGTTATTGAAGTATTTAATAGTACTGAAAACACAGAGAGCCAGGAAGTCGGTAATGAAATCGTCTCATTAGTTCGCATTGCCCAGACAGTTTATCATGCCAGTCAGGGTTGCTATGATTTAACGACGGAACCGCTCTTTAAACTGTGGGGATTTAAGGGAGAAGCCCCTGCAATTCCCGATAACTCAGCGATTGATAAGGCCTTAACTCAAGTGGGTATGGATAAGCTTGAGGTGGTTGATGACACGCATTTACGAAAAAAACAGGCTGATATAGAAGTTGATTTATCGTCAATTGCTCAAGGCTATAGTGTTGGTAAAATAAGTCGGGTCCTGGAACAGCAGGGCATTAACGATTATCTGGTTGAGATTGGGGGGGAGTTACAAACCCGGGGACAGAAGCCCGATTCACAGCCTTGGCGTATTGCTTTGGAAAAACCCTTGCCCGGTGAACAGCACATGCAAAAAAGAATCACAATGCCTAAGGACGGAGTCATGGCTGTGATGACTTCAGGCACTTATAATCATTACTTTGATTATCAGGGACAGCGTTACAGTCATATTCTGGATGCGCGTACCGGTCGGCCTATTACTCATGATCTGGTTTCGGTGACGGTCATTCATGACGATCCGACGGTTGCTGATGCCTGGGATACTGCTTTGCTATGCCTGGGTCAGTCGGCCGGGCTTGAAGCCGCTAATAGTGCAAACATTCCCGCCTTGTTCATCCAGCAACAGGGTAATCAACTGGTCGAATCCCGAAGTACGGCACTGAATACTTTGGATCGGGTTGTCATTGAATAATTGGAATAACATCATGTCGTTTAACAGTTTGAGTCGCCGCCTTTTTTCTCATTGGGGGGACTGGACCTTGGGTAATCCTGTACGGGTATTGTTGCTCGTGGGCTTGTTCACTTTTTTAGCTTTTCAATATACGGTCAGTCATTTAAGTATAAATACCGATACCACTGATATGGTTGCCGCCAATGCACCCTTTCAGAGAAACCTGCATAATTATGAAAAGGCTTTCTCCCAAGAGTTACATACGCTTTTATTGGTGGTTGAGTCTGATACCCCCGAGTTAACCAAGGCTGCCACAAAACGTTTAGGGCGTTTATTAAGTGCAGATAAAGCTAATTTTGAGACGGTTTACCAGCCCAATGAAAGTGAGTTTTTTCATAAGAATGGCTTGCTTTACCTAGAAACAAAAGACTTGCAAACGCTGTCGACTAATTTATCTCAAGCCCAGTCATTTATAGGACGGATTTCTCAGGAACCCAATCTGACCGGTTTCTTTTCAATATTTGATGATGCGTTAAATACATCTAATAAAGACCAGGCTGTCCCTATTGATCTGCCTGCTCTGATTGATAAAGTGTCCTTTGCCTTGCACAAGAGTATCAGTGGTGAAAATAACCTATTGTCCTGGGAATCATTAATAGCCGATAACAAGTTAAGTACCCACAGTGGCAATAAAGGTTTTATTACGGTATTGCCCAAGTTTGATTATACCCAAATCCGTCCAGCAGAAAATGCCATTAATGCGGTTCGTAATGCGATTGCTCAAATCCAGCAACCGGATGTGCCTTCGGTAAAGGTCTGGATTACTGGAGAGGTTGGGCTGGAGGATGATGAGTTAGTGGGCATGAGTGCCGGTACTTTTAATGCCAGTATCTTTTCTATCGTACTGGTTTTATTTATTTTGCTCCTGGCTTATCGCTCAGTTTTATTGACCATTGCCACTTTAATCTCACTGGCTTTGGGTATGGTCTTTTGTGGTGCCTTTGCTGCATTTTCAGTAAAAGAGCTTAACCTGATATCGGTTGCTTTTGCCGTGTCCAACATAGGATTAGGTGTTGAATACGCGATTCATTTTTGTCTGCGCTACCAGGATAACCTGCAGCATCATGTAGAAAAAAACAGGGCGTTACGGAGTACGTTAATTTCTACCAGTCCTTCTTTAATATTATGTGCCAGTACCACGGCTATTGGACTATTTGCCTTTGTACCCACGGATTACAAAGGCGTGTCTGAATTAGGTCTGTTGGCAGGGACAAGTTTATTTATCTGTCTCCTGGTGACTTTAATCGCATTGCCTGCCTTGATTCGTTTTATACCGACGCCGGCAGAAAAGTTAAAGCCACCGACGGCACATCCTTTGTTAGCGACCCTGGCAGAAAAGATGGCAACCTTTACCTTGCATTATGCCAAGCCCATTACAGTATTGACGGTTTTGATTTCGGTTATATCTATCGTACTTATCTTTAAAGTTAAAATTGATTTTAATCCGATTAACTTGCGTGATCCCAATACCGAATCAGTCATTGCCTTCAAGAATTTAAATAAAGACCCTGATACAACGCCGATGACCTTAACGGTACTGGTAAAGGGTGAAGAATCTGCAAAAGCAATGCAACAAAAGCTGTCTACTTTAGCTACAGTTGATAAAACCATTAGTTTGTTTGATTTTAATCCTACGGCGCAAGATGATAAATTAGCGATTATTGAAGAAATGGGCTTGTTACTGGGTTCGCAAGCTGGCTATTTTCCGGCTTTAAAGGTCGATAATGATCCTATTCCCGGTATTAACCGTTTACTTAAAACCATTAATACGATTCTTCCTGGCAAGAAAGATGCCCATGAAATAGCAGCGCTTAATGCTTTTAAGGCAGAATTGCAGGATATATTAATAGAACTGGATACCCGTCAACAACCGAGTCGTCGGATGTTTATCGAGAAAATTCAAACGACCCTGTTAGGGACTTTGCCTAGTGCAATGAATGAACTGCTGACGGGTTTAAATGCCCAAGAAGTTAGTCTGGCTGATTTGCCCGAAGATTTTAAAGATCGTTGGTTAAGTAAAGACGGCAGTTACCGTATTCAGATTTTCCCTAAAAAGGATCTTAATGATCTAGATAATCTGCAACAATTTATCGAGGAGGTGCAGTCAATCGCACCTGAAACAACCGACTTGCCGGTTATTTATTGGGAGTCCATGAAAGAGGTGGTTCGTTCTTTCCAAAAGGCGATTACAATCGCTTTGGTGGTTATCGCGTTATTGTTGTTCGGCATCCGTCGCAATATTACCGATACTTTATTGGTGATGGCACCTTTAATTCTGGCCGGACTGTTTACAATGGCAAGCACTGTCCTGACCGGTACACCGATTAATTATGCCAATATTATTGCGTTGCCGCTGTTGCTAGGATTAGGGGTTGATAATGGCATTCACATGGTTGAAAAGCTGCATCATTCTTTGTCTGAAGAACAAAATATATATCAATCAAGTACCGCTAGAGCCATGTTTTATGGCGCCTTAACGACCGCTTCCAGTTTCGGTGGTTTAGCTTTCTCATCACATGAAGGCATAGCCAGTATGGGACTAATCATCACCATCGGCATATTCTGGATTATGACCTGTACCTTTGTGGTATTGCCCGCATTAAGTAAGATAGTTTTAAAAGGGAAGGTTGCTTAGCGTTGATGGGGGAATTTGATTTTAGATAATCCGGTCTGTTACCCATCTGTTATTGTGGGTGATTTTTCGGCGGCTCAGCGATCAACCCCTTCCATATGATTTCAAGTTCGAATGAAATTGATTTCGCGAGACCATCGAGATCAGGAAACAAGGTCGCGTTAGTTACGTTAGCTCGATATAGCGATCGCATTCCTTGAGCTCGAATCTTTCCTGAAGGCAGTATCAGCTTTTTAAGGACTACGTCACTTGAGCGGTATGAGGAAAAGATATCTTCGACTGGCTTGTCGATTACCCCAGGAACGACAAAGGTGCCAGATTGCGCCATTAATCTACGATCAAGTTGCGTGGGCTCACCTATCCACACGAAGTCATGGGAATTGCACAAAAAATACTTTTCAAAGTTACCGCTTTTTCTTGGATCTATTTCGTCACGAGCAAATGGTGGGGACAGCTCGGGTTGCAAGCTCCACAAAATAGGGGTGTTCAAGGCGAATACAGCTGCATCGCCAATAGCTCCTTCGAGTGCAAAGAAGGCGGCGACGTAGGGTGACTTCGTGAAATCAAGCAGGCGGGTTGGAGCACCATGGTGTTGCATCAATGCAAGACAGCGTAAATCATCCTCTAATACGCGAGAGTCGCTCACATAGTTATGAGCCTTTCTGCGAAAGACGCGAATAGCCCGCTCTTCTCGCTGTTGCCATTCTGTCCTGTCCGGAACGAAATCGCGTAAGTGTCTGGACAGCGAACTGTAAAGGCTCCATCCTGCTTCTCGTTGACCACGAAATGCCCAGCCATCAAGTGACGCAGTTACTTCGACGAACTCGTCCCAACTTGTAATTGTTTGCGTTTCCATGATGAATAAAAGGCCTAAAAGTGATTATTTGAACGTTCTGTTAAACATATAAAAGCATATTTTCAAACATAATTTTTACATCCTAATGACGGTAGTGATATTTCAAAGTGCCCAAACTGTATCTCTTTACACGGAAACAGACTTATCCACAAAGTCTGTGGATAAGTCTGTGAGTTAGTTATTGACTAACTCTCTAACTGCATAATTTCTCTTAAAATTAGTTAGATTGTGTAATAGTTATACAATGCGCTTGTGTGATTAACAATCAATGACTTACGAGTTATTTGTGGGCTTTTATGATGATTTGATAAGGTTCTTTATCGTATCTTATTTGTCGATAAGCATTTGTGGGTAAGTGATAAATGAATTCCTCATGGTATAACTTGTCAAGCATCTTTTGGATTAAAGCGACGGGAATAAGCTAATGGAACAATTAACCGATTTAAAAGCGATCTTGCATTCAAAACGCGCTAATATCTATTACCTGGAGAAATGTCGTGTCATGCAAAAAGATGGTCGCGTACTGTATTTAACGGAAGCTAAAGACCAAAACTATTACTGGAACATTCCCATTGCTAACACAACAGTCATTCTATTAGGAACAGGCACTTCTCTCACTCAAGCAGCCATGAGAATGTTAGCCAGTGCCGGTGTATTAGTTGGATTTTGTGGGGGTGGAGGAACTCCCCTGTTTACAGGGAGTGAAATTGAATGGTTAACACCACAAAGCGAATATCGCCCGACTGACTATGTGCAGGGCTGGTTAAAGTTTTGGTTTGAAGAGAGTAAACGTCTTACCGTTGCCAAAGCGTTTCAAGAAGCACGGATAGAATATCTTAAAAATGTCTGGGCAAAAGATCGGGATTTAAAAGCTGAAGGCATTTTTGTTGATGATCTTGAGATTAGTACCGCTTTAAACGGCTATGCAGAACAGTTTGCAACTGCGCAAAAAGTCGGTGACCTCTTACAAAGAGAAGCCTTACTGACCAAACAGCTTTATCGGTATGCTGCCAAAGCCACTAAACTTGAAGGCTTTGTTAGAGAGCGTGAGAACACCGATTTGGCTAATGGCTTTTTGAATCATGGTAATTATTTAGCCTGTGGCTTAGCGGCCACTACGCTATGGGTATTAGGTATTCCGCATGGCTTTGCAGTGATGCATGGTAAAACCAGACGTGGTGCCTTAGTATTTGATGTCGCTGATTTAATCAAAGATGCCATTGTGTTACCGTGGGCGTTTGTCTGTGCGAAAGAAAAAATGACCGAGCAAGAGTTTAGGCAGCAAGTGTTACAAAAGTTTACCGAACATAAAGCCCTCGATTTTATGTTTGATCAAGTGAAGCAACAAGCCTTAAGAGATGACCTACTATGATGGTCACTTTTGTTAGTCAATGCGAGAAAAAAGCACTGAATAGAACGCGTAGGGTTTTGGATGCTTTTGCTAATCGTATTGGCGATAACACCTGGCAAACTATTATTACTGAAGATGGCTTAATCGCCGTTAAAACGTTATTACGCAAAACAGCGACTAAGAATACCGCTGTTTCTTGCCATTGGATAAGATCCAGAAGTCGGAGTGAGTTGGTTTGGATTGTGGGGAATCGAGATCAATTCAACCCAGAAGGCGTCGTCCCCGTAAACTACACTTTTAAAGAATTAATCATGGATATTCCAAACGATAAGCCAAATCCAAACATGCTCTATGCCAACACTCACTTACAATCACTAAATGAACATTTATTTGCTGTGGGTTATGTGGCTGAGCAACTTCATAAACGCCTTATGCCCAATCAAGATAAACAATCAACAGCAACTTTTGTGGCTGGTTGTTTACATGACCTAGGCAAAATAGATCCCTGCTTTCAAGCTTGGGTGAGAAATTCTAAGAAGAAAGATTTTATTGCTGAAGATGGGCAACATATTG
>CAIPPE010000072.1 GCA_903866825.1 uncultured Methylococcaceae bacterium | reverse complement strand
TTGAAGACCATGTTAATACTGAAGTTGTACCCATGGCTATTGAATTGGGGCTGGCGCTAAAAGTCAGCGTTGGTCCAGGAGTAGTCGTTGCAATCGATAGCGTTGTTTGAAAAAAGACTATAGTCAGTAACAACAGCTTTATTATATTTAGAGTTTTCATAGCCGAAATTCCCTAGGAGCCA
This sequence comes from uncultured Methylococcaceae bacterium, assembly GCA_903866825.1. Classification (GTDB taxonomy): domain Bacteria; phylum Pseudomonadota; class Gammaproteobacteria; order Methylococcales; family Methylomonadaceae; genus Methylobacter_C. Next base: position 1,919 of record CAIPPE010000072.1, on the reverse strand, counting down.
TCCAATGAAGAAGGTCCTATGTATTATTCATAATAGAAGAATGATAGTGGGCGTTTGGCATGGGTCGAGGCTATTCTCTAGAAGAAAAGTACCAGGCGATGCATGCCAGCAATATCGTTGGCTATGTCGACTTCTTTGTATGAGCCTTTAGTGATTTATTTTTGACGGTGCAGCTAAGTGAGTGCACCAATAGAACGGATCTTATTAGAATATTTGTTTTCATTTCGGTCACCTTAAATGTTATAAGATGTTGAGCAAACCAACCGAGCCAACTCAACAAATGTTCAGTAAATTATTTAAATGTATAAAAGAGATTTAATATTTGTGAATAAACTATTTTTTACGGTTTCAAGTTAGCACTTATTGTGGAATAAATCAAGTTAATTTTAGTGGTGGAAAGTAATAAAGTTGATCAAAAGATTGGGTACGGGTTTGTACTTAACATATTTATCAAAGAAGATTGAATAGCATGTGTTGATGCATTTTCATAATCGGCCAATAATGCCGATTTACAATAACGCTGTTTGTTATTAGGGGTTGTTTCAGTGATAATCGCTTAATTAAAAAGCTATTAAATTTTTATCCCAACAAGTGGATAGTCAATATGTTTAAAGATAAATTAAAAAAGCTTAAGCAATGGCGTAAGAAAACCTGGCGGCGTTTGTTAGGGCGATCAGAATTACATGATTTTAAACGGCAACAAGCCAAGTTTAGAAAGCGCTATCCAAACTATGAGCTAGGCGCTGGTACTTATGGAATGCCTGTTGTGTATGACCTGGATGAAGGTAGTACGCTTAGAATCGGTGCTTATTGCTCGATTGCGGGTAACACCCAAATATTTTTAGGGGGGCAGCATTGCATCCGGTGGGTGAGCAGTTATCCCTTCCCAGAATTTTTTCATGAGGCAAAAAATATTCAAAACCCTGTCAAGACCCGGGGTGATGTGGTCATTGGTAGCGATGTATGGCTTTGCGCTAATAGCACTATCCTATCTGGTGTTAGCATTGGACATGGTGCCGTTATTGCAAATGGAGCAGTTGTGAGTCGGGATGTGGAGCCTTATGCGGTAATGGCGGGGAATCCTGCCAAATTGATTCGTTGGCGCTTTGATGAGCCAACAAGAAAGGCTTTATTAGAGTCTTCATGGTGGGATTGGTCAGAAGAAGAGATACGTCAAGTCGTGGATAAGTTATGCTCCGATAATATAGCCACGTTTTTAGCCTATGTCCAATCACGTAAACAGTGATGTGTTCGAATTATTTCTAGGTTTAAAATATTTCAAATGCGTTGCATTACCTTCAGTATTTTTCCAAAGTTTCTTAATGGGATTGCATTCAGTGGCATAAGTAGAAAGTGGCGTAATTGAAAGACTATCCGAGTTCAGGTGCTTGAATCTTGACCCAATAATGCTTTAATCTCAGAAATACATGAACCGCAGTTAGTTCCTGCCTTTAAACATTGACCCACTTCCTGATGTGTCTTTAAATGTTTTGTTTTAATACTATGAAGTAATGTTTTTTCACCTACGTTAAAACAGGCACAGACTGTTTTCCCTGTATCACTGGTTCCCACGGGTGCGCGTCCAGTGAGCAGCGCCATGCGTTCTGATAGCTCAAGGCTGTTTTTAGCAAACAAGCCAATCAACCAATGACGTTCGGGCAGATGATGATCAGCCGCAATAAAAATAACCGTCGTTAATACAGCGTCCACAAACAACGCCGCACGGTAAACACCCTGACTCGCATCTTGATACGTTTGCCAATGGTATTCCTCTGTTTGGTCATCGATCAAATACTCCTTGAGCGCCTCCAACCAACCACTGGCTAAATCTTGCCCCGCCAGTTCGTAACGAACATAATCACCGCCTTTGATTTTAACCACATAATCAACGTCACTTAAGCTTAGTTCCTCTCGCGATA